>JBEKZR010000210.1:0-6498 GCA_049509715.1 Occallatibacter sp.
ATTCGCTCTATCCATTAGAGTGGAAGCATGTTTGCGCGGCGCCTCTCCATCCAGCGAATCGACGCCTCGGGGGACCGGCACAAATGCCCCATCGGTTGGATCGACAACTTCGCCATGCGCAACTTCACCAACGAGGCGGTCTTCGACGACACGCTGCCCGCCGGCGACGGAGTGCACGGATTCGCCGTCGCCACCCGCGATACCGCCCCGTTCCTCGCCGCCGGCGTGCCCATCATCAACCCCTGGGAGAGCTGAAAGAAGGGCGTTTCCAGCCGTCTGTCTTCTCTGAACGTCACCCACGCGCTATTGAGCCATTCGGCAACCCCGGAACCGTTCTAGCTGCTTCTGGCCGGCTTCGATCGAATACGCGGAGTAGCCGAACCAGGAGGCCTCTCGGGGTTACGCTCGGTGAATTGATCGTGCAGCACCACATTGAGCAGCGACTTATTGACCCGGATGCGGCCGTTGTATTCGATGAGGCCGAGCTTGCGAAAGCGATTCATGAAGAAGCTGACGCGGGAGCGGGTGGTGCCGATCATCTCTGCCAGAGTTTCCTGCGAGATCTTGGGAATTAGCTGTTCCCGTTTTCCCGGCTCACCGAATTCGGCCATCAGCAGAAGGATTCTCGCCAGGCGCTTCTCGCTGGAGTTGAAAAGCTGATCGACCAGATCGGCCTGGGTTCGCATGCTCCGCGCCAGCAGGAATTTCAAGTACATATCGGAGAGGGAATGCTCCTCGTGCATCACGCGGATCATCTCTCCCCTCTCTATCCTGAGCGCTGTACAGACGGTAATGGCGCTGGCAGTGGCCAAATGCAAGCCGCCCACGCTCGCCAGCGACTCGTCTCCAACGAATTCCCCGGCGGGGAGAAGCGCGATGGTGGCCTCTTTCCCGTCTGCCGAAACGACGCTGAGTTTTGCGCGGCCCGTCCGAAGATAGAAGATGGAGTCAGCCGAACTTCCCTGCGAAAAGAAGACCTGCTTGGGCTTTAATTGGACGATTCTTCGTCCAACTCCTGCCGTTGCCAGAAAGGCGGCGAGGTCAAAGGTCATGCTTCTCACCTCGAAAGAGGAGATCGATGGACCGACTAAATTGTACTCGCTTGGTCTTGCGAACTTTGTACAATTTCTGACATAACCAAAAATTTCTTTGTACGGTTCCTGACATAGCTTGAACTTCGTCAGAAATCGTGAGCTTGGCGGATGCTGATTATGATAGGGTTTTGTCTGAAAGTGAGGATTCCTTGCGCACGAACAGCTTTAAGAACACTCTTTTGAGGGCTCTGGACGGGGAGATCATTGCCCGCCTTGGTTTGCAGCCGGTCAAGTTCGAGCTGAAACACGAAATCGAATACCCTGGCAACACGATCGACCGCCTCTATTTTCTTGAAGAGGGGATGGCATCGATGACCACAACGTTCACGGATGGATCTCAGGTCGAGGTAGGGATGTTCGGTTATGAGTCGGTCATCGGCGTCTCAGCTCTCATGGGAACAAAAAAGAGCCTGAATCGCGTCTACACTCAGATTGCCGGCCACGGCTATAGCTGCCAAGTGGAGGACGCGAGAAAAGAGTTTCGCCTTAGCGGCGACTTTCATTTTCTGGCTCTGCGCTATGTTCAGGCACAGCTCGTTCAGGCAATGCAATCCACCGGATGCAATGCGAAACATAACTTCGAACAGCGGCTCGCCCGCTGGCTGCTCCTCTGTGCGGACCGCGCGCACATCAACACGTTCAAAATTTCACATGAGTTTCTTGCAGACATGCTTGGGGGTCGCCGTCCCACTATTTCTACGGCAGCCGGGATTCTCAAGCGAAAAGGCCTTATCGAATACACCCGCGGAGAAATTCGCATCCTCGACGTCCCTGGGCTGACAAAGGCCTCTTGCGAGTGCTATCTGATCATCAAGGATCATCTCGATAATTACACAGAGTTCGACACCTCAATCACTGCGTAAACGCTTCACCCGCGAGGCCGCGGATGAGGGCCGGTAATTCGGCAAAGCAGGAAGCGGGTTGGTTGCAACGACGGAGTTTTCATTGCCGTTGGTCCGTAGTTTCATAACTCCAACTACGTTCAGGGCAGGGTCAATAACACCCTCGATCCATAGCACCGCTAGCCGAACAAATCCTTCATCTTGTCCAGCAGGCCCTGTGAGGCCGGTTTGTTGTCCACCGTGAGCGACCCGGACAGCTCGTTGACCAGTTCGCGCTGGGAGCGGGTGAGCTTTTTGGGAATCTGCACCACCACCTTCACAATCAGGTCGCCGCGGCCTTTTTCGTTCAGGTAAGGGACGCCGCGTCCGCGCACGCGCAACTCGCGCCCGCTCTGCGTGCCCTCGGGAATCCTGAGGGTCACCGGGCCGTCGATTCCGGGTATCTCGAACTCGTCGCCCAGCGCCGCCTGCGGAAAACTGATGGGAATGACGCAGTGCAGGTCGTTGCCCTTGCGCTCGAAGAGTTCGTGAGGCCGGACGGAGAGCACCACGTAGAGGTCGCCCCTGGAACCGCCGTGGCGGCCCGCGTCGCCTTCGCCGGCGTAGCGGATGCGGGTCCCATTCTCCACACCTGCCGGCACTTTGATGTTGAGTTTGAGTTCGGAGTTGACGCGCGTCTGGCCGCGGCAGATTTGGCAGGGATCGCCGATGACGGAGCCGGCGCCGCCGCAGGCGCTGCAGGTGCGGGCCATGGTAAAGAACCCCTGCTGATAACGAACCTGACCCCGGCCCTGGCATTGGGCGCAGGTGCTGGGACCGCGGCCGGAGGCGCTGCCGCGGCCGTGGCAGGCGTGGCAGGTCTCAAGGCGGCGAATTTTGACCTCGGTCTCGGAGCCGAAGACGGCGTCCTCGAAGTTGATGGCCAGATCGAAGCGCAGGTCGTCGCCGCGCTTCTGGCGGGAAGTGTGCTGCGAGCCGCCGCTGGCGTTGAATATCTCGCCGAAAAGATCGCCGAAGATGTCGCCGATGTCTACGCCGCCGGCGAAGGGACCGGCCCCAAAGCCTTGCCCGTTCAAGCCGGCGTGGCCCCAGCGGTCGTAGGCGGCCCGCTTGTCCGGGTCGCTGAGCACCTGGTACGCCTCGCTGGCCTCCTTGAACCTCTCTTCCGCGCTATGGTCGCCGGGGTTGCGGTCAGGATGGTGCTTGAGCGCCAGCTTGCGATAGGCGCTCTTCAATTCCTGGTCGCTGGCCGCCTGGGAGACGCCGAGAATCTCGTAATAGTCTGCTTTGCTCACTTTAGGGTCTGTCACCTGATTAGAACTCATTCGCTTTTCTGTTTCGGGTTAGAGGCCACGCGCACCACTGCCGGGCGCAGCAGCCGCTCGCGCAGCCGGTAGCCGCGGCGAATCTCTTCGGCCACGTGCTGGTCAGGCAGGTCGTCGCGCTCCACCGTGCCAATCGCCTCATGCAGGCGGGGATCGAACGCTTCGCCCACGGCGGCAACCGGAATCACCTGCAACCGGCGCAGGATTTCTTCCATTTGTTTCACGATCAGCTCCACGCCGGAGCGCAACTGCTCAACCGAGCCGGCGGAATTGAGCGCCAGCGCGAAGTTATCCAGCACGGGCAGGAACTGCTCGGCCACGCTGCCGGTGGCGTACTCGCGAAACTCGATCCTCTCGCGCTCGGCGCGCTTGCGTGCGTTCTCGAACTCTGCCTGCAGGCGGGCCAGGCGGTCC
This sequence comes from Occallatibacter sp., assembly GCA_049509715.1. Lineage (GTDB taxonomy): Bacteria > Acidobacteriota > Terriglobia > Terriglobales > Acidobacteriaceae > Telmatobacter. The sequence goes on from JBEKZR010000210.1 coordinate 3,676, forward strand.
AGCAACTGGTCGCGCTCGGCCTTCAACAGATCGTAGTCTGCCCGGCTTACGGGCTCCGCGCTACTCGCGGGAGCTTCATCACTCGGCGGCGCCGGTTCGGCAAGGATTTCTTTCGTCGCGGCAGGCGCGGGAGGGTCGCCGCCCGGCGGCTGCGCCGCTTCGGCGAGAATTTCTTCCGTCGCGGCACTCGCGGGCTTCCCCGGTTCCAACAAGGGCAGCTCTGTTTCCACTTCCGGCATAATTCTATGCATTCTCCGAAAAATCGACTGTGTCTGATTCCATGATAATTTGCGCCGGGGCCGCGGCTCTCCCGCGGGTTGCGGGCGCTCGCTTGTGCCTGCCGGCAGCGGCCGCTCTAGTTCTTCAAAAACTCCTGGCCGGCGGGGACTTCCCAATCCGCGGGAACCTCTAAGATGCGCTCGGAAAGCCGGGCTATGTAGCGCACCGCCTGGATCATCTCCTGATACTGGATGCGTGTGGGCGCGATGACGGCGACGGTGCCCAGGTTGGCGCCGCCCAGCCGTGCCGGTGCGCCGATCAGCACCAGGTCCTGCATGGCGGGCGAAGCGTCGTCCAGCCCCACCACCACGCGCACCTCCTGCTGGCGGCCGTCAACGTAAGCGGTGAGCAGCTCCACCAGCCGCTGCTTGGCCTCCAGCGCCAGCAGCATCTGGCGCAGACGCTCGCGGTCCAGTCCGGCGGTGATCAGGTTGGCCATTCCGTCCACATAGATGGCGGGCCCGGCCTCATCGCCAGCCAAAGCGCCCTTGCGGCAGAGCTCCTCCACCGAGGCCAGCATCTGGTGGTAGGCTTCGCGCTCCGCCTCCACGCGGCGCGCTATCTCGGCGCGAATGCGCTCGATGGCCCAGCCGCGAAAGTTCTCGTTCAGGTAGCGCGCGGCGGTCTCCAGCTCGACGAGCGTCAGGTCGCGGTCCAGGGTCAGCACGCGGTCCTGCACCGCCCCGGCCTGGGTAACCAGCACCGCCAGCACGCGGCCCGCGGAGAGGCGCGAAAAGTGAATGTGTTCCAGCACCTGGTCCGCGGTGGAGCTGGCCAGGGCCACGCCCAGGCCGCTGGAGATGAGCGCCAGAACGTGCGAGGTGCGCTCCAGATACTCATGGGAGCTGGTGACGCCCGTGAAGCTGTCCTCGATCTGTTCGCGCCGGGCTTCACTCAGAAGCGAAGCAGTCAGGCTCGAAGGACTGAGAGGCAAAGCGCCTTGCGGCATGGCGCCGGCCGTCTGCGCTCCGGCGGCCATGCGGCCCATCTGCGTACCCTGCTGGATGATCTGCTCCACGTAGTAGCGGAAGGCCGCGGCGGTGGGAACCCGGCCCGAGGAGGTGTGCGGCTGCTCCAGCAGGCCCGCCTCGCCCAGCGTGGCCATCACGTTGCGCACGGTGGCCGAACTCAGCCCCTCGCGGTCGGCAAAACTGCGCGCCACCGCCTGCGAGGCTACGGGCTCGCCGGTAGCGATGTACTGCTCGATGATGGCCGTAAGCACCAGCCGCTCCCGCGGACTGACGCGCGCTTCAGGCATCTTCCCTGCTCTCCGTCCTGGCGGCGGCACGGCCACGATGGCCGCGCACGGGCAGGTCTCAAACCTGCTTGTAGCCAACTAACCACTCATCTATCTAGCACTTACGCCGGGAACTAAGTGGAACTCTCCTCTCTGATTCTAGGGATTCACGAATAGCTCTGTCAATTCGCATAGCCACACCGGGGCTTTCCATCCTACTGCTTGCTGAAGATCAGTACGCTCCAACTCGGCAGGCTGATCCAGAGCTGGCCGCCGGCTGCCTGCAGCTCCAATCCGTAATTGCCAACCGTGTTGATTCCGCCATAGACAGGGGCTTGCGAGTTGAATATCTCCGTCCAGCTTCCCGAGTCGCCTCCCATATTCACGCCATATTCGTTCGAACCCCACTGCCCATTGCCCGCGTTCACCACCACCAGAAGCACATCGCCGTCCATGTTGTAGCGTTTGAAGGCGACTACCTGATTTTGATTGTCCACATGAACCACGCTGCCCGCCGGCGACCGCAGCCCGGGATGAGCCCAGCGCAGGTTGTTCACGTCGCGCACCATCTGTTGCATGGGAGCGCCGGTTGGGTCGCCCATCTCTGACCAGTCGATGCGATGATCGGCGGGGCCGACAATAGGGTCCCAATAGCCGTCCAGATGTCCCTCCGTTCCCATAAAGAGCATCGGCGTGCCCGGCAGGGTCGCGTTCAGCGCCCAGGCCAGCCGCGCCTTTGCCGTGGCCCAGCCGTTGCCCCGCCCGCCAAACCGCTGGGTGAAATAAACGCCTGTGTTGCCCTGCCCGCCGTAGATCTGATCGTGCGATCCGGTCAGATAAGTAACCAGATGCCACGGATTCGAATCGGAGAAACCGCCTATCCTGGCCAGAAGCAGGTTGACCACGTTGTCTCCGTTCAACAGCGAGAAGGTGTCCCATGGGCTGCTCATATCCCAGGTGGCGCAGAAGCCCAGCGTCCCGTAAGGGTCGTTCCATCCCGCCGCCGAAGTGGCCGGGTCGAATGGATTGTATTCGGCGATTAGGTACTTGTCCGGGAATTCCTGCCGCAGATTTTGCACGATGTATTCGACCGCGTCCGGCTGAATGGCCTGGACCGCGTCGAAGCGCAGGCCGTCGACCTGGTAATCCCCCAGAAGCATGCGCGCATTGTCCAGCAGGAAGTCCTTCACCTCCTGCTGCCAGAGCGCGAAACCCGCGCCCCAGAGAGTGGGGTGTCCATGGACGAAATAAATCCCCCCGTTGACTCCGTTATCGCCGGCGTAGTTGCCGTCGTACTGCCAATAGCG
>JBEKZR010000211.1:0-6480 GCA_049509715.1 Occallatibacter sp.
GGCTGCTTCGTCCGGTTTGATCCTCCGCGAAGCCATCCCGATGTCGCACGTTTCCTCGGCCATGGCGGTAAACGCGGTTGCGGAGCCATGAGCTGCAATCTCGATCGAGGAGGGTATTGCATCGCCCGAAAATACCCCCACAACGATCTTCTCCTCTGGATTTGCTCCAGGAACAATCTTGAGATTCGTTGCGCCCTGAGCTTTGAGAAAGGCTTCAGCCATTGCGGGCCCCAGGCTATCGCCGACGATGTTGGAACCGGCCAGACGAAGAATCGCATTCTGTGCCGGCTTCAATTCAGCGGCATTCGTTCTTTGCGGCACTTTGATCCAGTCATTCGCAATGCCAAGTAGAACGATAAGAAAAACTGCCAGAATGACGTCGAATAAAAGTGGGTTCACTTTTCTTGGGGGCAAAGTTTTGACTCCGCTTGGGGGCGGAGCTTCGCCTCTCCTTGGGGGCGGAGCTTCGTCTCTGCTTGGGTACAGACTTTCGACTCTGCTTGGGGGCCAAGTTTCGACTCTGCTTTGGGGCCAAGTTTCGACTCTGCTTTGGGGCAGAGTTTCGACTCCGCTTTGGGGCAAGATTTCGACTCCGCTTTGGGGCAAGATTTCGACTCCGCTCTGGGGCAGAGTTTCGACTCCGCTTGGTGACCAAGTTTCGACTCTGCTTGGCGACGGAGCTTCGACTTCACTTGCGTACAGAGTGTCGACTCTGCTTGGGTCCAGAGTTCCGACTCTGCTTTGTGACAGAGCTTCAACTGCGCTTGAGTACAGAGTTCCGACTCTGCGTGGCGACAGAGCCTCGCCTCTGCTTGAGTACTGAGTTTCGAGTTCACTTGGGGACAGAGTCTTGACTTCGCTGAGCACCATATCGCACAGTGGGCAACAGGTCATGACATTCTTTTCTTTGGAAAAGTCCTCATGTTTGTCAGCGAGCACGCACTTTCCGTAATTCGTGCAGATCTTCTGCGTCATTGTCTCCCGCCTTTCTGGGTCACGATCCTGCTTGAAGCCCCGGCCATCTTGCAGATCGCTTAGGAGGAAAAGGTGTAGAGTTGCAATAGCGATACTTTAACCCTGTTCTGTAACAGAAGTTTGGGTTCTTCGGACAGTCACCTAGTACTAAAGTAATGTTGGTAACATTAGAGTGATACAGATCACAACATGGTTTCAAAATGGCCATGAGATCGAATGGACAGGAGAACTCAGCCCAGCTCCGTGTGCAGGTAGGCCAATAGCGCTGCCATCTGCTCCCCGGTGAAGCGGCCGGTGAGGCCGGGCATCATTCCCTTACCTGCTAGCACACAGTGCCGTACTGCCCCTCGGTGGCGGGAGCGCCGCTGGACCGCTTTACTTCTTGATCCAAATCTCCACGCGCCTATTCCTCGCCTGGCCATCCTCGCTGTCGTTGGAGGCTACGGGAAGACCTGAGCCAAATCCGCGAACAATCGACGGTTTCATCCCTCTCAGTGTCAATTGTCTTTCAACCACTTGAGCCCGGCTCAGCGAGAGCTCCTGGTTTGCCGCGGGCGCGCCTGTGCTGTCCGAAAAACCGAAGAGCATGATCTTGTCTTCAGGAATATTCAAGTCCGCAATCAGGGAGACCACCCGATCCAGATCGACAGTGGCCTTATTGTCCAGACTCGTTTGTCCTGACTGAAACCGAAAATTGAGTGAAAGGCGATTTGCGTCACGGGTTAACCACTTATACTCCGCCGGGGCGTTTTCGGATACTGTCTGCGCCACCTGCGCTACATTCTGGGCAACGAAACCACTGGCGCCAACCACGTCCTGACCCTTTCTGGAAATGGCAAACTCCACAAACTGGCGCGTAAATACATTGCTCGAATTAGTGGGCGTATAGAGAAAGAGCCTTCTCGCCAGTAGATAGTCTTCCGTTTCCACGGTGAGCCGGGTGGGTAGCAACGCCAGCGTCCCCTTATCGGAGACTGCAATGGGTTTGGAGTTTTGGATGTAAGGAAGACCGATGAATCCGATGCCGTAAGGATCGGCGGCAACCGCATCGGAGAGCGCCTTGCTGTCTTCAATTCTTTGTGCGCCTGGCGCCAGCGGCTTGCTCCCAAGCACCAGGCTCTTGAAGGTGTCGTAGGTGCCTGAATTGTCATTTCTAGCGTAGACCTTGATCAGTCCTCTATATGCGCCGACTTGCGACCAGTCGGTAATCTCCCCGGTGAAGATGCGCATGATCTGGCCTTTATCAAGCTGATCGGCGGGATTGGCGGCGTTGACAATGACTGCAATGCCATCAAGGCCGAGAATATGCTCGTTTGAAACGGAAAACATATTCCCCAGTGACGTTAACTTGGCCGCTTCATCGGGCTTGATCTTGCGCGATGCCATGCCGATATCGCAACTGTTCTCGGCCAGAGCGGTAAATGCGGTGGCGGAGCCATGCGCCGCAATCGTAATCGAGGATGCCGTGCTGCTGCCGGGCAGGACGCCCTCAACGATCTTCTCCTGCGGGTTGGCTCCGGGGAGAATGCGAACATCCGTCGCTCCCTGATCCTTCAGGAATGCCTCGGCCAACGACGGCCCGAGCGTGTCTCCAATGGTGTTCGAGCCAGCCAGGCGAAGGATCGTCTTTGACGTTGCGGCATTCGCGCTGTGCAACCTGCCCCACCATGTCGCGAATCCCGCAATCCCCGCGATAAGAAGAAGCGAAACCGCGACAGCAACGAGAAAAGCCGCCGACGGCTTCTTGCCGGGCGTGGCATAGACCTCTGGGGGAGCAACGGCGTTTTCATCCAGCAGAGGTTCTGCGCATTCGGGACAAACGAACGCGTCTCCTTCATGGATAGGAATTTGCTGTCTTTGCTTGGCATCCTTGCATTTCCTGATGTTGATACACCTTCCCCATCGCACAGTCATACTAACTCACCTTTCTCCTTGCTGATAGGTGACGTGCTCCGGGAAAGCTTGGGACTAACTCAGAGCACACCTTACTCTTGATCCTGTGTCCGGGGACACCGATTCCATCCTCTCGCTGCTTGCGTCGAGATAGAGGCGCGGCTATAAGACACTCAGATTGTTATCCAGAGGTTACCTAGAAAGGTAACGAAAGTCATTAACGGAGAGTGAAAATAACGCGCAACCTGTGAGCGAGAATGGCTCACACTGCGCCGTGACCCGCAAAAGCTTGCCCAGCAGATCGGAGAAATCAGCGCAGCCCCGTATGCAGGTAGGCCAATAGCGCGGCCATCTGCTGCTCGGTAAAGCGGCCGGCGAAGGCGGGCATCATTCCCTTCCCTGTCAGCACATTCTGCCGCACTGCCGCGTCGGTGGCGGGAGCGCCGCTGGGGAGGGTCTTGCGGTCGAAGACTCCATGTAGGTCTGGCGGGACCTTCTTGAGCGCCAGATCGTTGTCCTCGTGGCAATGAGCGCAGCGGCTGGCGTAGAGATGCTTCCCTGCCGCTTCCTGTGGAGTAAGCGCCGGCGCCGAATGGCAGCCAGCCAGCCCGGCGCCCATACTGGCCGCTATCCCAGCGCAGATCGCCGCCCAGCTAACTGCCTGCCGGATCACTGGAAGGACCTTACGCATTCACCTTCTGGGCGAACTGCCCGCTCACGTAATCCCAGTTGAGCACCTGGAAAAACGCCTTCACATATTCAGGGCGCCGGTTCTGGTACTTCAAGTAGTAAGCGTGCTCCCACACGTCCACGGCCAGCACCGGCTTGTGGCCCAGGGTCAGCGGACTGTCCTGGTTGGGCGTGGTCTCAATCGCGACAGTGCCGTCCGGCAGCTTCACCAGCCAGGCCCACCCGCTGCCAAAGACGCTCAAGGCCGCAGCGGTCAGTTTGTCCTGAAAGGCGGAGAGCGAACCGAATTTGGCGTCGATGGCCTTGGCCAGCTCGCCCGCAGGCGCTGCGCCGCCTTTGCCCAGTGTCGGCCACCAGAAGGAGTGGTTGGCGTGGCCTCCGCCCTGGTTGCGGACGGCGGTGCGGGCGGACTCTGGCCATGCGCTCAGGTTTGCGACCAGCTCGTCCACCGTCTTCCCTGCCAGTTCTGGATGCGCGGCCACGGCAATATTCAGGTTGTTCACATAAGCCTGATGGTGCTTGTCGTGGTGCAAGTGCATAGTCACGGCGTCGAAGCTGGGCTCCAGCGCGTCGTAGGCGTAAGGCAAAGGCGGCAGAGTGAAGGGCCCACTGGGCGGTGCGGGAGGGATTGGTGCAGGGGTTTGGCCGCTTGGGAATCCCTCCGCACTTAGGGTTTCAGTCAAAAGCAGCGCGCTCGCCACGCCGCCCAGATGCTTGATTGCGGTTCGCCGATCCATCATGATGGGGAAAACCTCCTGTTGGTTCGATGCAAAGGCGCGGAGAAAGTCTGCAGAGCGTGTTCTATCAGTGTCATGCTGCTGCTTCCGGCCCTTAGAAATCAAAAGCTTACGGTCCAAGAGAGGGTTTATGAAACACGCCCAATGTACTCGATTACAATTTTGATTCTATGGTTTCGGATTCAGCTACAATTCTTTACCGCCCCGTAGGACAAATGGAGATCGACTACCTGTGTCCGATGCACTTCGGCGCGTCCATTCGCAGGTAGGGCCGCGTCGTCCAGAGCGAAGCCGCAAATACTGAACAGATGAGAAGATTCTGATCGCCGAAGGAGCCACTCTGGCCCAGTGCAAGGGGCTGTTCATCGAGGTGCGCGCACGGTCACTGGAAATCGGGGCGGCCCGAAGGCCGCCCCGCCAGGGATTAGTGGACCATGTTGATGGTGTCCTGAGTTACGGTGTCGAAGGTGGTAATCGTCTTGGAGTTGGCCTCAAAGGCGCGCTGCGCGATGATCAGGTCGGAAAACTCCGCAGAGATGTTGACGTTGGACTCCTCGAGCGCCCCATCCGTCAGCGTGCCCAGGCCGGCCGCACCCGAAGTGCTGATCGAAGCCGTCCCGCTGGCCAGCGTGGTCGCGTAGTCGCCGTCGCCCAGCAGTTGCAGTCCCTGTGCATTGGGCACATTGGCCAGCGCCAGTTGTCCCACGTTCTGTTGCTGTCCGTTCGAGAAACTCACCGTGACGTCACCGTTGGAGCCGACGGTAAAGCTCTGATACTGGCCGCTCGCGTAGCCGTTTTGGGTGGTTGCTGAGACTGCCGAGGTCGTGTCCACCTGGCTGATGGTGGGCGTGCCGCTGGTTCCGAGCAGGTTCCAGTTCATAGCCAGATTGGCGGCCCCGTCGGCCAGCCCGTTGAAGGTGAGTGGTATTCCAGCAATGTCTCCAGCCCCGTTTCCCACTGGGGTCGCGGCGACAGCCACTGGGGTCGTTTGAGTCACCGTGGTCAGATTGCCGTTGGCGTTGAAGCTCATGGACCCGGTCACCGGAGTCGAGACCCCAGCGGTGAAGTCCGCTGCCGGCAGGGCGACCGAGTAGCTCCAGGTGTTGGTGGCCGTCTCAGTGTAGGTTACGGTGGCAATGTGTGGGGCGCCCAACGAATCATAGACCGTGATCTGAGCAGGAAATGCGGCGCCTATGGCCGAGGAGGAATCCAGGTTCGTTGTCATATTGAGGGTGGTGGTGGCCTGTGGTTGCTGCACCTGGCCCACCGGGATGTTGATGGCCGTCAACGGCGCGTTGGTGTTTACCACCCCGTTCACGGCCGGATAGCCCATCACGCTCATGCCGTTGGTGGTGACCAGATTGCCGGTCTGAGTCAGCGAAAAGTCGCCGGCACGGCTGTATTCCTGGATGGCGCCTTTGTCGACCACAAAGAAACCGTTCCCGTTCAGCGCCACGTCGGTAGAATTGCCGGTGGAGTTGATGGAGCCCTGCGTAAACGCGGTCTCGTTCGATGCGACCTTCACGCCCGCGCCCATCTGGATCGGGTTGCCCGCGCCTGTCGAACCGATCTGCTGGTAGAAGAGATCGGAAAAGTTGGTTGTCTGGGCCTTGAAGGCCGTGGTGTTCATGTTGGACAGATCGTTTGCAATCGTGTTCAGCGCCGTCGAATCGGCGTCGAGGCCCGAAAGCGGAATGTAGAAACTTGCCATTGTAGATCTCCTCTGGGTGTCATCGAAGGTTGGCGCCGGCCTTGACGGCCGGCTGGTGAACTAGCTTCATTGGGCCCCGGAGAGTCCGCCTGTGATCGACTTCGCGTGGGTCCGCCCATCCAGGGCATGGGCCACGCGATGCGCGGCGGGCCTGGCCTCGGGAATGCTGAGATTGCCGGGAGCGTGTTTGTACGCGGAGGCGCGGGCCGCTGTAGTTCTGGCCGAGGCCGCGCCGGATGCTACGGACTGGGCTGCGGTCAACTTGCCTCCCTTGTGCGCGGCCGCATTTGCTTGCGCGGTTGCGCTGGTGGCGCTCTTGCCGGTTACATTGGCTGTTGCGCCGTTGGCCTGACCGGAGGCAGAATTGCCGGTTGAACTGGTGGGCGGGCTGCCGAGATCCGTAGTCAGGGTCTGATTGATGTCGATCAGCTGCTCCAGGCTGTTTACATTCACCAACTGGTTGATGTACTCGTT
>JBEKZR010000212.1:0-6444 GCA_049509715.1 Occallatibacter sp.
CTCTGCTCGCGGTGGTCGCCATCGCCGGCGTCGCCGCTCCGCTGCTGCAAGCCACCATCCACCCCTACTTGACCGCCACGCGCGACCTGCGCCTCACAGCCATCGACGCCAAACTGGCCCCGCCACTGGCGCAATTCCGCGTCAAGCTGCGCATGTTTGCCGCGGCGTTGCAGGCGGCCATCCATCCCGGGAGCACTGCCTCCCGCGACCTCCCTGTGACAGCCGTCGACGACAAGCAAAGCCCGCAATTCGCCCTCTTCGAGGAAACAGTGGAAATCGTCGCCGCAGCGTCGCAGGCAGCCGCCCACGGTCGTTTTGCCGGTTTCATCGCCTGGGGCTTCTTTCCATGGGCAGTGCGCTTTCTGTTCCGCGTTGGCGAGCTGATGGTCGTCTCCTGCGTAGTGGAGCTGGCCATGGCCCTGCCCATGGCCGTCTACTTCCACCGCATCACCATCTTTGCGCTACCCGTGAATCTGTTCATCCTGCCGCTGCTTGTGGTGCTGATGCCGGCCGCGCTCATCACGCTTCTGGTCGCGCTGGTCTGGCCCGCTGCAGCCGTGGTTCCGGCCATGTTGGTCGCCCTGCCGCTTCACTTCGGGACTGGCCTGGTGCGTCTCTTCGGTTCCCTCACCTTTGGCGACTTCCGCATTCCCGCGCCGCTGCTGTGGCAATCGGCGGTTTTCTGCACGCTGCTGGGCGCGGCCATCGTGCTGGCCCACCAGGCCGTTTCGACAGGAACCCGCTGGCCGCGCCGCACCGCCTGGGCTGCTCTGTTCCTCGCCGCCCTCGCCGCCGTAGCCCCGCGGCCCATCCAACACCCTCACAACGCACTGCTCATGGAGGCCATCGATGTCGGCCAGGGCGACTCGCTGCTCCTCATCACCCCGGACGGCAAGACCCTGCTAATCGATGGCGGCGGACACGGCGGCGGCCCGCGCCAGGCCCCGCAGGACTTCGACATCGGCGAGGAGGTGGTCTCCGAGGTCCTCTGGTCGCGAGGCATCCGCCATCTTGACGCAGTGGCACTGACTCACGCCCACGCCGACCACATGGGCGGCCTGCCCGCCGTTCTGCGCAACTTCCATCCCGCCGAGCTATGGGTGGGCAACAACCCCCGCTTCGGAGCCTACAACGCCCTGCTCAACGAAGCCTCCGATCTCCACATCCGCCTCCGTTCCCTCCGCGCCGGCGACGCGCTCAGCCTTGGCGACACGCATATCAGCGTACTCGCGCCCTTCAGCAACTACCAGCCCGGCCCCGAACCCACCAATAACGACTCGCTCGTCCTGCACATGACCTACGGCGCAACTTCCGTCATGCTGGAGGGCGATGCCGAAGCGCCCATCGAGCAAGCCATGCTGGCCGAGCCGGGCCTCCAGAGCACGCTGCTCAAAGTAGGCCATCACGGCAGCTCCACCTCCACGCGCCCCGAGTTCCTGGCCCGCGTTTCCCCGCAGTGGGCTATCATCTCCTGCGGCCTCCACAACCGCTACGGCCATCCCCGCCAGGAGGTGCTGGAGGCGCTGCAAGCCGCCAAAGTCCGCACCTTCTCGACCGACATCAACGGCGCTACCTGCTTCCGCCTCGACGGCAAAACCGTCGCCCCGGAGCCCGGCTGTGGCTGGCAGCGTTAGAGCGTGAAACTCCCATTCTCACCCCCACCTGAATCTGCCTTTACCGGTAGAAGTTCGTTGCATCGATATTCAGCGGCGCGGCGACCGTCACAACTGAGTCTGTTTTGCCCGGGCGCCACGCCAATACAAGATCAGGCCCAGCAGGACCGAGGCGACCGTGCCCAGAACCAGCTTCAATTCAAATCCCAGCTTGTCTGAGGAATCGCCCGGCGGCACAAGCGAAACAAAGATGCCGATCAGGACGACGATGAATCCCAGACTGCCGGCAACCCAAACGCCGGCAATTCCTCCCGGCACCAGCACGGCGTGCGGATTTTCTCCGCGGTCTTTCCGGCGTGCCAGCTTGATGATGGCCGCGAACATGTACAGAAATGGAATGAAGTAGAGAATGATGCCGGCATCGATTAAAAACTGATAAGCCCCGCGGGTCGTCTCATTGATCTGGCTCACTAGCAGAATGGCGCCGGAAACGAAGGCCTGCACAAGAATGGAGACATAAGGAGTCTTCCAACGAGGATGAATCCTGCCGAAGGCGGCGGGCATGTAGCGGTCGATGCCGACGACAAAGGGCACACGGGCAATGCCGGCCACGGTCGAGCCTACGCCGCCGGCGTTGCCCGCGGTGACCAGGATGGCCGCAAGGATGCCGAGGAAGCTGAGCTTCAGCGTGGCGGAGCCGATGGCAATGGCGTGAAAGACGCCACTCTGGGGATCCAGATCGGCGGCTGGCGCCAGCGAGAGAACTGCGAAGGTCCCGGCTATATACATAAAGGCAATCAGCGCCCCGGCGCCAAATACGGCCCGCGGAAGCGTCCGGCGCGGATCGCGCACTTCTCCGCTCATGGCGGAAACAAGCTCCAGTCCCGTGAATGCGAAGGCGATCTGTGACCAGAAGTTTACCGTGTCCCAATTCCACGCGGGCATCATGTTGGAGGCGCTGAAATGCGTGACCGAACCATGCCGCCAACAAGCAACCGCGGCGATGCCTGCCAGCATGAGGAGGGGCACATAGGTTCCAACGCCGCCCGCATTTTGCAGCCACTTGCCGATGTTCAGCCCAATGATGTTCAGAACTACGGCCACCAATAGCATGGCCAGAGAGACCGTAAGAAGAAACGTCCTGTCCTGGGCCAGCGCGGCGCCGCGTCCGCCCACAATGTATGCGGCCATGGAGGCGCTGGCCAGAAGCAGGCCGGGAAAATAGAAAACGGTATAAATCCAGTAGGTCCAGCCGGCGACAAACCCGTGAAAAGGTCCGAAGGCTTCCCTGGACCAGACGTACAGCCCGCCCTCTTCAGGAAAGCGCGAGGAAAGCTCATTGATGACCAGCGCTCCGGGCACGAAAAAGAACACTGCGGCAATAACCCACAAGCTGATCGAGGAAGTGCCGTTGTGGCCCGCGGCCGCGATCCAGCGCGGCCCGAGGACGGCGGCAATGTTGAACAACAGCACATCCCAAAAGCCCATCGTCTTGCGCAACTGCGTTTTGGAATCGAGTGCGGCAGGCGCGGAATTCGTCATGGAGTCACCTGGGGTCCCGGAAGGAGTTCATCCTGCATTCGGAAATCATAACGGACGGGATTCATGGAATTCTCGAACTCAGCCTGGGGGAAGATCGCTTCAGCCTTGCTTGTCCGCGCGAAACACGCGCGCCGTTCAGAGGAATGCCTGCCATGCAACCGTATTGGATTGAGCGCAATTGTTGCCACGCGAATCGGAGGAACGAAACCCTGGAGAACTGCCCCAGCGGGAAGCCTCGACCCTGCAAGCCTGGCCGGAGACTGGCCCGCCGCCGGGCGTTTCTTAGAACCTCATCCTCAACCCAAACTGAATCTGCCGCTCGCGGTAGAAGTCGGTCGCATTGATATTCAGCGGCTGTCCGAAGGCTGTGGTGCCAGTCTTCAGGCCGGTGAGAAAGTTCAGCGTGGGAAGCGTGTCCGGCGTGCCGGGCTCAAGATAATAGCCGGTGGTTTCCAGCTCCGTCACGTTCTGGTGGTTGAAGAGGTTGAAGCTCTCCGCCAGCAGCTCCAGCTCCCGCATGTGCCCCAGGTCGAAGCGCTTGCCCAGCCGCAGGTCGGCCTTCCAGGTAGCCGGATAGCGGTAGGTGTTGCGTCCCACGCCGTAAACTCGGTTGTCGCCGCCGGAGCCGTTGATGCCCGGTCCCAGCCCCACGATGGCCGCACCTGTGGTCTGGTTGAACTCCTCGGCCAGCGAACCCGAGGTGCGCATGGTGTAGGGCAAGCCACTGTGGTACTGACCAATCACTGAAACCATCCAGCCGTTGGCCAGCTTTCCGGCCAGGTTGCGCAGCTTCCAAGGCGCCGCATAAATTACCATTGCGGCGGCCGAGTGGCGTATATCCAGGTTGCTGGTTCCGTACTCCTGGCTGAAGTTGGCCGGGTCCAGCACATCGCTGCCAGCCACCAGCGTGCTCTCGTTGGGGTTCCAGTCCATGGCGTGCGAGTAGGTGTAGTGGGCGTGCAGGCTCAGCCCGCGCCGGCCATAACGCACAACCTTCACCATCGCCGCCTCATAGGTCGAGTTTGCCCGGCTCACAATCTCCGAAATCTGCTGGTAATCCGGGTTGAGCCGTCCCGCAATGCCTGTACTTGACGGCCAGGAAGCATAGAACGGAACCGTAATCTGCGTGGCCTTGATGGGGCCTTTGCCGATCGCGTCTTTCACGGCATAGGTGATCGTCTGCGCCGACTTTGGAAGGTCGAGATTCGTGTCGATGGAGATGGGCAGGCGGCGGCCCAGACTGACCATCGCGCTGGCGGTCACCTCCACATGACCAGGTAGCACCTCTTCCACGGCGGCAACGGCTTGGTGCACCTCGGGGTTGTGGGAGTTAGGCGCAAACTCCACCACTCCCGGCTTGACCATGCTCGAAGGCTCCCCGGCCAGCACATAAGGAAACGGCGGAGCGCCTCCGGTGTTCAAATTGTCTGTTGGCCGCATGAAGAAGTTCAGGTCGCCGTTGGGGCTGCCGGTCTGGGTAAGCGCCGTCTCGATCGTTGCGTTCTCCGTGCGTCCGTAGTACATTCCGTAGCCCAGCCGCAACACCGGCCAATGGCCTTCCGTGTTTCCCAACGCCATGCTGAGGCGCGGACCCCAGTTATTGCCCAGCCTGGGCAGCCCCTGGGGAGGCAAAGTACCGGCGGGTGAGTTGGGGGCAATCGGTGGCGGCCAGAGCTTGGCGATGGGCGGCGGCAACTGCTCCCGCTCCCAGCGCAACCCGGCGGAGAACACAAGCAGCTTACCCGCCTGCCACTGTGCTGTGACGTACCCGGCCCAGTCGTTAGTGCTCAAATGCCAGTCGGCGGGTCCCATGGTCTGCGAGTAATAGGAGTAGCAGGGCAAATAGCCCAGCCCGCGCACCGTGCCCGACGGATCCGTCCAGACCTTGCCCGTCTCGTCGCAGTTGTGCTGGTGGTGAGGGTCGAGCGGGTCCGAGCGAAGGATTGGGTTCTCAAAGACCAGCGCGTCAGAGATGAAGTTTTCCACGTTGGAGTAGGTATACGTGCCGGTCTGGTTGCGCAGCAAACTGGTGGCGTCAAAGTTGTGGCTCAAGTCGAAGCCCGCCTTCACCAGCAGGCCGCCCCTGACCCAGTCCAACCTCTCCTGCCCCTCATAGAGCCGTTCGTCGGGATAGCTGCCCTGGCCGAAACGCGAGGGATTGCCGATGGTGAAGCCGTAGCGATTGTCCACGACGATCTGCGGCAACTGGCCGTACACATTCCCCGCCAGGATCGTCTGCTCGAAGGAGCCGGCAGGAGGCGATTCGGCGTGCGCGTTCATCACGTTGTGCCCCACGGAGCCCTGGGTCACGGCCAGCAGATTGGGGGTCAGAAATGCCTCCCAGCGCCCCAGCAGCCACTCCTCGCTGGCCTGGCTCGATCCGAAACTGTTGGTTCCGTAATTCTCCTCGACCCGCGTCAGCCCTCCACCCGGCGAGTTCCAGTTGGCGCCGATTCCTTCCAGCGTGAAGCGATGGCGCTCGGCCGCCTGCCAGTCGAGCCGCGCAAAGCCAGTCCACTGCATGGCCGTGCGCGGAGCAGGACCGAGCAGCCCGGCGAGCGTTTCCAGCATGGGTGAATATGCAGCCAGCCCCTCGGCCACGGGATTACTGCTGCTCAACCCCAGCCGCGCGCTCAGTACCTGCATCTGGTCGCTCGAGGGTTGGGCAAAAAAACCTGTTGTACATGGGGGGGTCTCGCATGTGCTCGAAGGTTGTAGCTGTGAAAGATAGGGATGTTTCACCATCGCCAGCCCAGGATCGTTGCGGTGGTAGCTA
Source organism: Occallatibacter sp. (assembly GCA_049509715.1). Taxonomy (GTDB): domain Bacteria; phylum Acidobacteriota; class Terriglobia; order Terriglobales; family Acidobacteriaceae; genus Telmatobacter. Next base: position 5,932 of record JBEKZR010000212.1, read on the forward strand.
TCAAGGGCGGCAAACCAGAAGAGCTTGTCGCGGCGAATCTGGCTGCCTACGCCGATGCCCCAGACCATTTCGTGGTCCGGCGGCGTATAAGACTCCGGCGGTCCGTTTTGTCCGCTCGAATATTGAAAATTATCAAAGACCGGGAACAGAACGGTGTTGAACGGCGCGAGCGGCGCGGCCTCAGAAGTCTCCGTGATCCATTGCGTAAACGGGTTCTGCGCGCCCCAGGTGTTCTGCCGGTCGAAGAAAAACCCCTGCCCGTGCAGGCCGTTCATGCCGCGCTGGGTCTCCACATTCATCCGCCCTCCGGCGGTGCGCGCTCCTTCGGCCTCGGCGTTTCCCGCAGCCGTCTGCACCTCGCGGATCGCCGCCTCGGCCACTTGCGACCCGCGCCCTCCGGCCCACGCCTGACCCATCCCGTTCTGTTCAGCTCCACCCTGTCCGCCCGAGCCTGGCCCTGAAGAACCCGGCCCGGAACCGCCCGTACCCCCAAAGGCCAGCCTGGTGCTCGCG
>JBEKZR010000213.1:0-6402 GCA_049509715.1 Occallatibacter sp.
ACCATCGACGTGCCCGAGGCCTACACCGGCGTGGTGATCGAGAAGCTGGGACCGCGCAAGGGCGAGATGACCAGGATGCACAATCACGGCTCGGGCCGCGTGCGCCTGGAGTTCCGCGTGCCCAGCCGCGGGCTGATCGGCCTGCGCGGCGAGATGCTCACCGAAACGCGCGGGACCATTGTGATGAACTCGCTCTTCGACGGCTACATCCCTTACCAGGGCGAGATTCCGCAGCGGCCCACCGGCGCGCTGGTCGCCGACCGCCAGGGGCTGACCACCACGTATTCGCTCAACGGCTTGCAGGAGCGCGGGATTCTGTTTGTGGGGCCGGGCGTTGAGGTCTATGAGGGCATGATCGTCGGCGAGCACTCGCGCGACAAGGACCTCGACGTGAACGTGGTGCGCGAAAAGAAGATGACCAATATGCGCGCCTCCACCGCCGACGATGCCATCCGCCTGGTTCCCTACAAGACGCTGAATCTGGAACAGGCCATTGAGTTTATCGCCGACGACGAGATGGTCGAAGTCACGCCCAAGTCGCTGCGCCTGCGCAAGAAGATATTGCAGCAGAATCGCCGCCCCAAGCGCTGGGAAAAGAACGCCGAATAACAAGCTGAGAGAGAGTTTAGATATTTGAAAGGGCACGGCTTTAGCCGTGCCGCTAGATCAGTAAATGAGAATTCGGGCTTTAGCCCCTGAGGAATGTTTTTCGGGAATCTCCCCTATTGCAAAGGAGCAGAGGCACGCCGCTCAATCGGGCAGCTTCGACTCCAGCACTTCCTGCGCCCTTGCGGCGCGCCATGCGGCCAGCCGTTCATAGAGCGCCGCGTCGGTCAGGGCCAGAATCTCGGCTGCAAAGAGCGCCGCATTGGCCGCTCCGGGCTGGCCAATAGCCAGCGTGGCGACGGGAATGCCCTTGGGCATCTGCACCATAGAGAGCAGCGAGTCCAGGCCGTTGAGCGGCGTGGAGGCAATGGGCACGGCCAACACGGGAAGCAGCGTCTTGGCCGCCATCACGCCGGCCAGGTGAGCCGCGCCGCCCGCCCCTGCGATCAGCACCCGCAGTCCGCGCTCCCGCGCCGTTTCTACATATTCCGTAAGCTGGTCCGGGGTGCGATGCGCGCTCAACACCCGCGCCTCATGGGGAATCTCCAGCGCGCGCAGAATCTCAACCGCAGCCGAGAGCGCCTCGTAGTCGCTCTTGCTGCCCATCACCACGCCAACCAATGGTTGTTCGCTCATGGAGTTCATTATACGAAACCCGGAGTTCAGGAGGCAGCAAAGGGAATATATCCCAGGGCAATTGCAGGAAGGCAGGACAATTCCTTCACGGTTCCACAGTTTCACAGGAAAGAGGGGGTAGGGGGGCGCTCAACGCCGGAGGATCGACGTCACGGCCACTTCGACCACCGCGAATAGCACGCTGACAGCCGCCATAAAGCCCTTGGCCCGCTGCCAGTTCTGCTCATGCCGCTCCATGCGCCGCTCCAGGTCGGCGATGCGCCCGCCATTGCCGTCGCCGGTCAGATTCGTCATCTGCGTCTTCAGCACGCTCAGATCGCTCAGCACCTGCGCTTCGAATTCATTCATCATCCGCATCAGAGCGGTTCTCCAGTTTACGTGGCGTTTCCGGCACCGTACCAGATGGCTTTTTCTTGAGGAAAAAGCCATTCAGCGGCAGTGGTTTCTCTCTAAAGCAACTGGAGAACCGCTGTAGCCAAGCTCCATCTGCTCATAACTCGCTCAAGTAAGCCGCCGCTCAAGATCCCAGCGGCAGGTTGATGAACAATGCCGTTGAGAACTCCGAGTAGTTCGGCGGCGTCGAGCCGTCATACATCCGGATGTAGAACCGGTCGTTGGCGGTCTCGCGGGAAAAGGTCATGTTAGGCAGCGTGGCGCGCACCACCAAGCCCGGATCTTCGCCGGGCATGAAGGCAAAATCCCGCCGCCGTATCTCAAATCCGCCTCCCGTGGGCGGAGTCACTCCGGCGCTGATCGCCACCGTGCTTCCATTCAGCGTAGTCACCGCAAGGCTGGTCAGATTGGCAAGGTACGTGGGAGCGATGGCCGCCGGCAGCCATGCATCCACCGGCACCGTCGCGCTGGTCTTGATGGCCAGGTCGTCGGCCCAGTCGTTAGCAAACGTAATGGCATACTCCACCAGGTCGGGATAACTGGCGCGATAACTCACCTTCACTGTCCGCACCACGACCTCCGCGTTCAGGCTGGTCGAAGGCGCATTCAAAAGCAGCGCATCGCCCGGCCAGACGTCGGTGGCGAAACTTGTCCTGTTTCCGCTATAGACGCCGCTCCATAGCGCGCTGACGCCGGCCGCGGCCTGTTCGATGGCCAGGGCCGCATTCAGGCAGTCGGCGGAACTGCGCGCTGGAGGATTGGTCACCGAGCCGATCCATGCGGCAACGGCGGGCGATCCGGCCTGCGTGAGCGCCTGCTGGCTGGCGGTGTTTACTGCTCGTCCCACCGCCCTGCCCACGGTGCGGTAATTCACCGCGATCTGCTCGCCGGCCACCGGCGCATACCCGGTATAGAACACCACCTTGCCGGTGCGCTCCAGGTGGCACTCGGCCGCCTCGGCTGTAGTGCCCACCCGCCTCGTATACGGGCCGCCGCTGGGAGGCGTGCTGACCACCCAGCCCGATCCCAGATTGGTCAGGTTGATCGCGCGCATGGTTCCAATCAGGTTCATGCTGCTGGCTGCCACCACCACGCACGCCGGTGGCAGGCTGGCGACCGCTCCGTCATAGAGCGTCACCGGCATCCCGCCCACTCCATCCACAAACTCCTGAATCTCCAGTTGCAGCTTGCCCGGACTTAGATTCGTCTGTCCGCCCAGGGCAATTGCCCCGCTATCTCCAAAGGAACGGTAGATCGCCAGCGCGCGTTCGTTTTCAGCGCAGTGCACCCTCGCCCGGAGCGTGTATTGGTTGGCCGGGTTCACCGCATAAGCCGTTCCCGCCGGTGTTCCCTGGATGATCGGCTGCAACGTAACCGCCCCGGTGCCCTGCTGCGCCGCCGCCAGAAAGCCCGCGACACATGCCGCCTGCGTCTCCATGCCGATAAAGAATCCGGCCAGGACCCCGGTGCTGCCCGGTGAAAGAGTTACCCCCACGGCTTCCAGCAGCAGGGTTCCACCCATTTCCACCGGATCGAGCCACGCCAGCAGCGTCTCCCCGTCGATTCCGTTGCCGCCGTCCATCACCAGGCCGCCCGCGCCCAGTTCGATATACCCATCGCCGCCCGGATTGCCCCACACTTGCGGGTCGATTGCACTCTCGTTAAAGAGCTCGCTGATGAGGTTGGACTTGGATGCGGCGGGAAAGAACGGATCCGCGGCCAGATAGAACTGCGTCGTTACTCCGTCGCCCAGGAAATACTCGGTTACATAGGCAACCGGCTCGTGCTCGCCGCAAACTGTTACATCGTTCGCCAGCGCGCGTTTGACGCTCGAGGTGAATGCCAGGCTGGCCAGGTTCAGGCTGCCGTCGGTCTCGTTCAGCGCATGCACGGCGCCCGGCACCGTGGAGAGCGTCAGCGCACCATTGACCGCGCGATACGCGGCCCGCGCCTGGCTTGCCACTTGTCCGGCGCTCTTGCTCCACGGCGCGCCCGGATCGGGCACAAAGTTGCTTACCGGAGCACTGAGCGAAAGTCCCTGGGTAGAGAGCGCTGCCGATCCGGCATGAGTCACCAGAGCGGTCATCAGCGCCCCGGCAGTCTCGCCCGTCGCGCCCGTGCTGGGCGGCATCAGCAACTGATCCAGCAGCAGTTCGTCGCTCACGGCCTGGATGGCAATCCGGTAGCGCGGGCCCTCGATTGCCAGCCCCGCATATTCCGGCAGTGGACTTACCGCGATGTAACCCGTGAAATAAGTCGTGCCATCATCGCCCCTCACCGCCAGTGACTGGTTGCGCGAGGGCGTCGCCAGGCTGCCATTGGCCGGCAGGCTCAGCCATAGCTGGCAAATGGAAGGCTCGTTCAGCTTGCGCTCGATCGTCAACGGCCGCGCTTCATCGAGCGCTGCCGTATAGTCCTGCCCCTGAATCGTAATTTTCATCGTGACTCGCTGATTCGCTGACTCGCTAACTTGTTGACTCGCTGACTCACTTACACCAGCGCATTGGCCGCCGGCAGAAAACTCCGGTAACACACCACATGTTCCCCATCCAGTGGATCGGTTACCGGCAGCGCCAGAAACTGTCCCTTGAGCAGCACCCGCGCCTGTCCGCCTTGATGCTTGCCGTCCAGCGGGATCGCCGCTTCTTCCGCGCCGGCCATGGTTTGCAGCCGCGGATAGTGAAAGAAGATCCTCTCCCCCTGGCTTCCCTGCATCACAAACAGCGCCGACCACTCCTGATAGAAGCTCCCACCCTCGCGATCCACAAATCCAGTCACCGCCTGGAGCTTGGCGCCTGCCGCCGGGGCGCCGCCCGGCAACGGTTCGGCAAGCGTAAGTCCGGTGGAGTTTACCTGCGACACCAATGCGACGTTGAAGGTCACGCGCCGGATATAGTCCACGTCCGTAAGCGCCTGCCGCACATACGCGCCCGAAACCGGCGCGCCCACAAAGCCCGTCTGTCCCGTGTAATCCATATCTAGAGCAACGAGCGAGCCGGCCGCGAACTTTGCCGCATCCGTCGCGGCCAGCAGGATCGACGCAGCCGTCGATCCGGTTTGTGGAGTGACCGCGGAAGATGCCTGCGCTCCAGTCGCCGCCGCGATCGATCCGCTGCCGGGCGCCAGCAGGTTCATGTGCTGGGAGCCCGTGGCCAGCGCCATGGTCAGCTTGGTCCAGCTCAGGAACTGCAAGCTCACCTGCGCCTGCAGCGTCTCGCGCACCTGCTCCAGCGTTCCAGCCGGAATGCCCGCCAACACCGGTGAAGTTTTGCTTCCCGGCTTGCGCGTAAACTCTTGAATCCAACCCAGGCTTATCCACGGAGCCGGCGGAGCGTCGAGGCTGAACCCGCCTTGCTCAGCCGGATCGAAGAGCACCGGCGTCTGCGCCGCGCGATTCACCGGCGCAAAATACCCTCGAACCCGCCGTGCCACCGGCGCGGGAGCCGAAAACCAATTCGCCGCCATTTACTCCCCCTGCTCCTGGTAGCTGTAAACCATCACCTTGGCCGACCGGCTCAACTGGTCCCGCTGGACCACGATAGGTGCAAAACCCGGCTCGTCCCAGAACACCTGCGTCAGCATCGCCGCCGGCGGTGTTGCCGTGTAACTCAACTTGGGCGTGTAGAAAGGTTGGAGCATCGCCACCAGTTCTTCGTCCATCTCGCTCAACGACCGGCCGCGGTCCAACCCGCCAAAACTCTGCGTTCCGCATGTCTGATAGACGATCTCGCACTCCTCCGCCGCCATCGTCGATCCGAGATCCATATCGACGCCCAGGCCCAGCCAGCGCAGCACAAACACATCATTGGGAAGCTGGCTGAAAGGCGCCTCCGCCTCCTCCACCAGAATTCCCGGCCGTACCGTCCCGCGCAGAAGGATCGTCCGCTCCGGATTGATGGTGGCCAGCCGCGCGCGCAGCGCCATATAAAACGAGTCTTTCGCATTCTGCATGGAGAGTAACTCCTAAAGCACTGCGTCAATACCGGTAAGTCGCCTTACTCACTGTCAAGCGACTGGTTATACTGCCTGCTGGCGCGCCTCCCGCAACAGCAACCGGTAGAGATACACCTGGCCGAAGGCCTCGTTCGAAGCGATCGACTCGATCAGGTAATCCTGGCCCGCCACCGTAACCGCCAGGGTCATGGCAAAGAGAGATTGAGCCGAAGACAGGTCCAGCGCGTTAACTTGCTGCTGCACGCCGGTCGCGGATACAAATAACTCCCACTTCGACTCTCCGCCCTCCTGCCATGTCGGCCGCAGCTTGCGCATCACCACCGGGCTCACCACCACATCGGCAAAGGTCGTTGCCACCAGTCCTAACTCGGACATATTGGTATCCGTGTTCGTGCCCGTCACCCGCAGAAGGGCCGTCGTTCCTGCCATGCTTCGCAGCAGGGCGTCGGCCAGCATCTGCGGCGCTCCCACCGGGTTCCGCGGCGCCGTATCGCTCATCGCTCACCCCAGCCTGTTCGCAATGTAAGGACGCAGCCACGCCTGCACCGTTTCGTCCACCAGCGAACTCGAGAAATACTGCATCTGCATCGTGTCGATCTTGGTCTTGCTCGCGTTCAACGCCGGCGTTGACTGGGCATTGCGCACAATCTGCGCGCACGCCGTCTTCACGTCGTCGCCGATCGTCGCCAGTCCTGCCGTATAGGTCACCGCTACTTCGTTGTAGGGCAAGCCCAGCACGTTCCACGGCAGCGTCAGCTCCAGGTGTTGGTGTCAAAGTCCACGGAGGCCGGATCGATCGCCGTCCACTGGCCG
>JBEKZR010000214.1:0-6373 GCA_049509715.1 Occallatibacter sp.
AAAGAAAAATTGAAGATCGCTGATTCAATTCATCTGGCCTGCGCGGTCTCCGTCGGCATTGACCTGTTCTTCACGGGCGACAAGCAGCTTGTCAAGCTGGATGTTCCAGGAATCCAGTTCATTGCCGATTTCAACAACCCTCTCTTTTAGATTTTTTCCTGCGAGATGGATACATGAGTCTGCGGCGGCTAAGCCGCCGCAGACTCAACCAAGAAAAACCAAGTAGAACGGAATACTTCACCCCGCCGCGATCCTGATGCGTTCGGGATTCTCCTCGACCTCACCGACGGATTCGCTCAGTCCGCCGTAGCGGCGCTCCCGGAGCTGGAAGTCGGCGATGGCTTCCAGCAGATGAATGCCGCGGAAGTCCGGCCAGAGCCGTTCGGTGACGAAGATCTCGGTGTAGGCAATCTGCCACAACAGGTAATTTGAAAGCCGCATCTCGCCCGAGGTGCGGATCAACAGGTCGGGGTCGGGCATGTGCGCCGTGTAGAGATGGCGGTGAATGTCCTCTTCGGTGATGCGCTCGGGGCTGATGTGCTTGAGCTTCATCTCGGCCGCGAGCGAGCGAAAGGCGTCCACCAGCTCCGAGCGTCCGCCGTACTTCAGGGCCAGGGTAAGAGTGGTGCCGGTATTGCGCGCCGTGGTCTCCTCGGCCCAGCGCATCTTCTCCTGGACCTCTGCGGGCAGCTCGTGGGTGCGCCCGATGTAGCGGATGCGCACGTTGTTGTCCATCATGCGCTGCACGTTGCTTTCAAGAAAGCTCTTGAGCAGGCGCATAAGAAAGTTGATCTCGGCCTTGGGACGGCGCAGGTCGTTTTCGATGGAAAAGGCGTAGAGAGTCAGCCAGGGCAAGCCGATGCGCGAGGCGGTTTCCATGACCAGTTGAACGCTCCTCGCGCCCTGCTGGTGGCCGATGAATCGCTTCAGCGAGCGGCGGCCGGCCCAGCGGCCGTTGCCGTCCATGATGATGGCCACGTGTTCCGGCAGGCATTCGGGCTTCAGCGTCGCATAAACAGCGCGCTCCTCCGAGGTCAGCTCATGGATGCGCAGCGTGCCGGATGGAAGCAAAGGATTCGCCTCTACAATGAACCCCGGCACACGATCTTCCCCGCAGCGGGAACCGAGGTATCCACAATCGACCGTAGCACAAGCGCCCACGGGCCGCAATCACCCGGCAGCTTGTCCACAAGCGCCCGGGAGGCAAAGCCGCGCCGGAAGAGAAATTGCCGTCAGCCCGCTCAAGAAACCGGAAGTGAGACGTTCCCCGCCCGCAGGCGACGTTCCCGGTCTTATGCGGTGCGGCGGCGGCCTAAGGCCGCATCGCGCACCGCGCCATAGACCAGAGTCCGGCGCAGCGAGTCCAGGTGGGGCAGCAAAGCGGCAATCTCGGCCAGGAAGGGGTCGGCAAAGATGGCGCATACTTCCTCGTCGCGGCGGCTGCGCGCGTCCCGGACCAGTTGGCGCACGTCTACATCCAGAGCCGCGGCCAGCCGCTCCAGCGAACCCAGAGTGGGAATCGCCTTGCGGTTTTCAATTTTGGAAATATAGGTGCGAGGCACCATCATGCGCCCAGCAAGTTGACGCTGGCTCATGTGGCGCGCCTTGCGAATCTCGCGCACCTGCGCCGCGACCTGCAACCCGGCCTCGGCTGAAGCGGGAGCGGGCGGGCTGGCCACCAGTTGCGGAACCTGCGGCGCAGGCTCCTCCACATCCAGGGGCTTATGGCATTTTCTGCAAAGGGAGTTGCTGGTTCTGAACTGAACCAGGCTGCAGTAATCGCAGCGCACTACTTCACGTGCTTCCACGCTCACTAAGGTGGTGGCCATCGGTTGTGCGCGGAGTGCCAGAGCAGGGCATCCGGGGTGCTTTTCTGCACCGCGATGTATGCTACTTTCGTGGAAGTGAACCATAATTGTCAAGTACAAACTTAGGGTCAAACCTAAGATTCACCCATCATACCCTGAAAAACCGGAAAAAACACGAACCATATTGATCAACTCTGGAGAAAAGTATGAGCACAGACGGCAGCACACAATCCGCGCGCGAAGGCTACGGACGCGCTCAGGCCTGGCAACTGCTCACCGAATGGACCCTGAGCGAGAGCCTGCGCAAGCACGCGCTGGCCGTGGAGGCTTGCGTGGCGGCCTGCGGCGAGGCGGAAGCCGGCCGGCTGGGACTCACCGGCCCCGAGCACGCGGCGATGGTGACGCTATACTCCACGACGGCCCTGCTCCACGACTTCGACTACGAGCGCCACCCCACGGCCGAGGAGCATCCCTTCGTTGGCGTCCGCGAACTGGAGCGGCTGGGCTGGCCCATCGAGTTGCGCACCGCCATCCTGGGCCACGCGCAATACTCCGGCGTGCCCCGCGTCACGCATCTGGATAAGTCTCTGTTTGCCTGCGACGAACTGGCCGGCTTTCTCGTCGCCTGCGCGCTGGTCAAGCCCTCCAAAGCCATTGCCGACGTGGAAGTGGCAGGGGTGCGCAGGAAGATGAAGGACAAGGCCTTTGCGCGGGGCGTGAACCGGGCGGACATCATCCAGGGCGCGGCGGAACTGGGCGTTGAGCTGGACGCGCACATTGGGTTTTGCATTGAGGCGATGAAGAAGCGGGCGGGGGAGTTGGGGCTGTGAAAAAGCAGCTTCTAGCTTCTAGCTATTAGCTTCTAGCTTTCCGGCCGACTGAGAGTGAGAGGGAGTCAGCCGCGCTAGAAAATGCACCGGAAACTACGCAGAAACGATGAACAATTGATCTAGGTGGAACGCGTCCAATCGCCTGAAATGCGGAGGTCCCCAATGCTTCCACCGGACGAAAAGGAAAAGCTGGAACCGGGTTTTGCCGAGGGCGAAGCCAGCCTTTTTCTGGAAGGGCTGAAGCCGACTTCTTTTGGCCTTTCGCTGAAAGAGCGCGTTCTAGCCGGCGAGATTTCAATCGAGCAAGCCGAAGCTGAATTGTGCGCCCATTTCATGCCTGCTGTTTCCAGAATCGCGTGAGTCCTATGGCCCGCTTCGCTCACATCCTGACGCAATCCGCCAACAGGGTAAAGACCATTACCCTGAACCGCCCGGAGAAGCGCAACGCGCTCTCGCGGCAGCTGATCGAGGAACTCACCGTGGCCCTGCATGAGGCCGAAACCTGCGACTGAGGCGTGGTGATCCTGACCGGCGCCGGTTCGGCCTTCTGCGCCGGCCTGGACATGGAGCACCTGGAAACCATGAACTCCCGCACGCCCCGGAGCAACGCCGCGCCGAATGGCCGAGCATGAAAGCCAAGGTCTAAGCTAATCTGGGCTGACAGGAACGCGGCAGATCGCCCTTGCACACGCTGCTGCAAAGTTCCTGGTCACGTCTATTCCATGGCATGAAGAGTGTTATAGGTATCCTTCAGCCCCGGATCGTTGAGTCCAATGGACTGTATCTTAGCCTCGATGCGATCATGAACAGCCTTTGCCTGCGGAAAGTCCTGGTCCGTCCAGAAGCGCTTGTCGCGTTGGAAATATCCCGCCTCGCGAAGGAATGAAACACCGTAGCTATACGCATCGCCCACCGTCTCGTCCAGCTCGCTGACCTTGAACGAGCCATCCGGCTGGTAGCTCTGGCTCAGGCACCAATCGAGCATATGCGAAATCTCCGTCCGGGCCTGTTGGCGTGTCTCTTCATCCATCACCGGCCAGGCAGAACGAAAAAGCTTCACCACGTCCCAATTCAGGTGGTTCTCGTAGTGGCCGTTGAATCGGATGCCGGCCGGGAAGTTCACGTTGTCCAACTGTAAAAGGCGCCTGGCAATCAAATCCTTGTGTTCCACTTGCCCCTGAAGGTCCGAAACCACGTGGAAAGTCATCGCCATGTCGTCCATCTTCCAGACTCTTCCATTGCGATCCACCAGCCACTGACCCCAAAACCCGGTTTCTGGATTCTGCCAGTTTTGAACAAATTGACGAAGGGCGCCCTTGAGTTCCGGATGGAACGGATAGCCGGTTTGCTTCACCTTGAACAACAATCGCGCCAGCGCAGAGAAGGTCTCGTCGAGTTCTTCGCGGTTGAAGACGCCTGTCTTCGTGAAGTCGTCGTGCAAATCGTCATCGAGCTGCGCGGTCAGCTTCTCCGGGGAATTGATCCGGTCCAGAAACTTGAGCGGATACTGCGGTTCAGGCATTCCGCCCGTGTCCAGCCCATCCTCCACCGAGTAGTAGAGCTTGAGATACCACACGTTGAAACCCATTCCCCAGCTTCCATCCGAAGCCTGTTGTTGCGCGGCCTGCCTTTGTTGCTCCGGCTTGTTCAGGCTCTGGCGCAGATCTTCAATTCTGCGCCGCGTACTTGCAACATCGGGCGTGAAATTCAGCCGCCAGCGAATCTCACGATAGATATGCATGGAATACTGCATCCCCTCGCCTGCGGCCTGGCGCCGGCCAATCTCTTTTACGAGAGGCTTCAACAGGGGATTCAATAGCTTCAATCGCTTTTCTCTGGCCTGACGAATCTCTGCGAAATCCCAATAGAACCGCGCATCGGCCAGCAACCGATGAAACCGTGATTCGCCTGGAGTAGGGGGCGGGGGTGTAAAGACGTGCGCGCGATAGATCACGATGGCGGATATGCCGCGTTCCAGCGGCTCCCTGGCGCAATAAATTCCAAGCGCCACTCCCAGGATCGCCAGCAGCACAATCAACCAACGTTTTCGTCCGGCCATTCTGACATCGTACGCTGCAAATTCGTCCCTGCGCATTGGGCTGTCAACCGGACTCGACTTCGATGTGCGCCGGAGACGATGCTTTGAGGTTTCCCGCGGGAACCGGCATCGGCCTTACCCCAGCGGGTTCTTCGCCCTTAGTTCGGCCACAATCTCGGCCGCGGCCACGCGGGCCTGCTCCGCCTGGTCGGGCGGAAAGCTGATGGCGCCCACGCGGGCATGGCCGCCGCCGCCGTAGCGCTCGCAGACCTCCGCCAGATTCACCATCTTCTCCGGGCTGGCCTTGGCCCAGGGGTTCGAGCCTACCGAGACCTTGGTGCGGAAGCTGGACTTCGACAGGCCGATCGAGTAAGTGGCGTGGGGATACAGATAGTAGGGGATGAACTTGTTATAGCCCTCTTGCTGCTGGTCGGTGATGTCGAAGAAGATGGTTCCGTCGCGCTCTACGGCGCGGTTGCGGATCAGTTCCAGCGCCTGACGGTGGCGCTCAAGCAGGGGCGGCAGCAATTGCGCCACAAAGGGTTGGCCTAGCACCTCGGCCAGCGGCAGTTCAGTCAGCAGCGGGATGAGCCGCGGAATGAAGGCCGGGTCCTGGGTGGACTCGATGATCAGCGTCAGCTTCATGGCCGGAGCGGCCATTGCCACGGCCGCCTCGGCGCTCTCGTACCGCGCGCCGTCCACAATATCGGCCCAATGGATCAGCTCCGCCACTGGCGCGGGGTCGAAGCCGAAGCGGGTCGAGGCGATGTGCGCCAGAAAGCCGGTGCAGGAGGTGTAGTTGGAATCGTAGAATTTGCGCGAGCCGCAGGCCGGGTCCCGCTGGCAGTCGAGGAAGTTCTGCTGGTCCTCAGGGGTGAGAAATGCCGAAAGATGGTGGTCGAACCACCAAGTGATTCTGGGCGAGGCCGAGTATTTGAAGTCCACGATGGCGTTTTCGTCGCCGGTAAAGTCGCGCTCGTCAAAGAGCGCGCTGGCGCGGTGCATCAGGCCATGATACTCATAGCTGGCTCCGCTGGCGATGCGCTCGCGATGGAAGCGCGTGAAGAGCGAGGCTGAGCAGGCTCCGTCAAAGCATTTGTCGTGATAGAAGACGCGAACCCGCAAAATCTGAGCTCCCCCTATGGCGAGAAAAATGAAATACCGGAACTGTCAAGCATCAAGGGAGCGGCCGCTTATGTCAAGGCGGGGTCAGTTTTCTCCGGCTCTCTGGCGGCGCGACTGTTCGTTTATGGACAGTCGGTTTCGATTCTGAACATGCGGAAACTGTCCACCCCGCATCCTGGCGACCTAAGTCATTTACAGTCAATGCCTAAACGGCCAGGAGGTTTGGCGGGACAAATGCACTCTCCATGGACGAGTTCTCAACCGAAGACCGGGAGGAAAGCGGGAATTCCATGTACACCGTGCTTCAGGACCTGCGTTACGCGCTGCGCCAGTTGCGCCAGTCGCCGGGCTTCACGCTGGCCGCGGTGCTGTCGCTGGCCCTCGGCATCGGCGCCAACACCGCCAGCTTCAGCATCATGGACGCCGTGATCCTGCGCCCTCTGGCCATCCCGGACCTGGACCACGTGATGACGGTCCAGGAGCAGCAGGGCCGCGGTGAGTTGAGGCCGGCGGCGCTGGCCAGCTATGAGGACTGGCAGCGCCAGAACCGGTCGTTCGAAGAGTTGGCCGTG
>JBEKZR010000215.1:0-6352 GCA_049509715.1 Occallatibacter sp.
AATTGAGGCCGACGGCGCAGAGGAACTCAAGCCGTTCAGTGATCTCGCGGCGAATCCGTTCGGCCACCAGCGACTCGCGCGCCGTGAAGCTGAGGTTGATGGCCGCAGAAAGAGCGCGGTTCAGCGGCAGCGAGGTGAAGTCGGCGATGGAGAGGCCGCCGATCTTGACCGCCAGCGACTCCGGCCGCAGGCGCTTGCCGCGGCAGGCGGGGCAGGGCGTGGCGGACATGAAGTTCATCATGAACTCGCGATAGGTGTCGCTACGGGCTTCCTCTATGCTGTCGCGGAGGAAGGCGAGAATGCCGTGGAAGCCGGTGCGGGGGGCCTCGCCCTTCGGTGGGCCATAGACCAGGATGTGCTGCTGGCGCGGGGGCAGATCCTCAAAGGGGAGTTTGAGGTCGATGTCGTAGCGGTCGGCGGCCAGGTGGATGAGCTTGAGGAGATATTGCGAGGTAGAACCGGGGCCGAGACCGTCCAGCAGCGGCTTTGACCAGTCAGTGATGACTTTGGCGGGGTCGAGGTCGTAGAGCGAGCCCAGGCCGTGGCACTCGGGGCAGGCGCCAAAGGTGGAGTTGAAGCTGAAGCTGCGCGGCTCGAGTTTGGGAACATCGAGGCCGCAGTCGGGGCAGGCCATGGAGGAGGAGAACAGTTGTTCCTCGTTTCCAGTAACAGCGACCAGGGCGAGGCCGTTGGCCAGTTGCAGCGCTTTGGCGATCGCCAGGTCGAGGCGTTTTTCGACCGAGGCCTTACCGGCAGGGAGGGGTGGGGCATCGGGTGCAGGCGGCTTGAGCAGGATGCGGTCGATAACGGCTTCGATGGTGTGGTTCTTGCGGCGGTCGAGGAGGAGCGGTTCGGAGAGGTCGTGGAGTTCGCCGTCGACGCGGGCGCGGAAGCCCTGCCGGTCAAGCTGATCGAGCAGTTCCTTGAACTCGCCCTTGCGGCCGCGCACGATGGGCGCCATGACGGTGACGCGCTCGCCCCAGCCGAGCTCGAGAATGCGCTGGGCGATTTGTTCGGCGCTCTGGCGGGCGATGGGCCGGCCGCAGTTGGGGCAGTGGGGCGTGCCCACCGAGGCGTAGAGCAGGCGGAGGTAATCGTAGATTTCGGTGATGGTGCCCACGGTGGAGCGGGGGCTGCGGCTGGTGGTTTTCTGCTCGATGGAGATGGCCGGGCTGAGGCCCTCGATGGAGTCCACGTCGGGGCGCTCGATCTGGTCGAGGAACTGGCGGGCGTAGGCCGAGAGCGTCTCCACGTAGCGGCGCTGTCCCTCGGCATAGATGGTGTCGAAGGCCAGCGAACTCTTGCCCGAGCCGGAAAGGCCGGTGACCACCGTGAGCGTGTTGCGGGGGATGCGCACGCTGATGTCTCGCAAGTTGTGCTGGCGCGCCCCGCGCACCGAGATGTGAGTGATGGGCATGATTTGGGAGCGGCGGGCGGTTCCGGGAGGCGCAAACTAGCCGTTTACCGGGTTGCAATACTCCTGGGGGTATTCTATTGGTCAACAGAAACAAGGGTCAACGCGCGGGTTCTTCTGCGAGAATCGCAGAGATGCATTTTCTTACGCCGGGCCGGCGAAACGTGGATGTTGCAGGCCCAGGACTGTGAGCGAAAGCGAGAGCGATGGCGGATTTGTTGAATTTGGCGATGTTGATTTCGGCGTCAGTGGGCTCGATGGCGTTCGGCATCCTGGCGGCTTATGGAATCCTTCGCGCGGGGTTTGCGCTGATGCGCCGGCAGCCGAGGCCGGCGGCGGTGAAGACACGGCCGGCAGTGGCGCGGGGGTCGTAGACCGAGTTGTCAGTTTTTGCTCGCGTCCTTGTCCAGGGGCGGATGGAATCGACCGGCGGCGGGCCGGGAGCGTTTGCAGATAGTTCTATCAAGCCATTTCTTTTGGTGGCTTATTTTTGAAGACCACGTACCGATCCCTGAAAACTGAGCTGTCCTAGTTGGGCGGATTGTTGGGCGGTTGCCCTTGCTGCTGACGCTGCTGCATCTCCTGTATCTGCTGGGGCGTGCGGGGAGGGCCGCCGGGCGCGAAGCCGGGCCGGAAGGGCGGATTCCCCAGTCTCGGCTCCTGTTGCTGCGGCGGTTCGTCGACGTCGGTATCCTCGTCGGGGGTGGTGGCCGGGCCGGCTTTGGCTGGTTCCGGGCCGCCGGAGTTGCGGGCGGTGAGCACGATCTGTCTTGGCGTTCCCTGGCCCTGATCCCCGATCATGAGCACGTTGTAGCCGGAGCCTTGCAGGAGTTGAGAGAGCACATCGCGCGCCTGGCCGGGGCCGTAGGAGCCAAAGATCCGCTCGTCGGAGCCCATGCCCTCGACTTTTACGCCGGTGGCCGTGGAAACATCCTTCAAAATCTGTTCCAGGCTGGAGTTGGCGGCGTCGATGCGCAGGCCCTGGCTGTCCCAGGTGATGGAGGCTTCGTTCGGCTTTTCTTTGACGGGCCAGTGGGGGAGTTCAGGCGCGGGAGGGGTGACCGGCGCTGGGGCCACGACGGGAGCCAGCGGGGTGAGAGGATGGGCCGGGCTGTGACGGGCGTGGGGATGAATCGGCTTGTGGAGCGGGGCGGGCATCGAAGCCGCAGCGGGAGATTGCGCGGCAGGGGTCTGGGCTCCCGATTGCAATTGGACCCCAAGAAGGGCTGCTGCCGCTAGAAACACAAGGGGAATCTGAACGCACGGAGGGAGCGATTTCCGCGATGCGTGTTTTTGCCCGGTCTTGTCTTGCAAGACCTGGGACGGCAGCGGGAAGGTTGTGCGCATGGGCATCGGTTCCTGGTCCCGACGGTGGGGGCCGGCAGCGGCGGCTAGGCGCTCAGCAAGCACCCGTCAATCCGTTGCCGCTCCACTGTACTAGACTAGCAGTGGCCCGCGGACGCTCACAAAGAGTTTCGCCGGGCAGAGAGGATGTCACGGAAGATGCGCCTGTGCGTGAAGTTTTGGGCCGTTGCGGCTTTGCTGGCTTTGCCGCGGGCGAGCTGCGCGGCAAATTGCACCACGCAGGCGGAGCTGCTGGCGATGGATCGCAATGCGCTAACGGCGACCGGGGGAAGGCTGTCTGAAGCCGTGTTGCAGCAGGATTATGCGGCGCTGCAGGCCGCTTTGCTGCCGGCCGTGGCGGCAGAGTGGGACGAGATTCGTGGCGCCGTGGAGCAGGCCGCGCCGCTAATGAAGGGCGGGCAGATCCAACTGCGGAATTTGTATCTGCTGGACGCGACCAGCCTGGTGGCGCCGGCCGATACGCAGTTCTTCTGCTCCAATTCAACGGGGTCGCTGACGGTGACGATTACCATGCGGGCGCTGCCGCCGGGGCGGTACGCGGTGGTGCTGGCCGATGCGGCGGGGGCGCCGCTGCGCGGGCAGTTGGGATTGATTCTGGCCTGGGATGATAGCGGCTCCGAACCTGTTCGGACACAGGAATGGCGACTGGGCGGCCTCTCCGTACGGCAGGGCGTCTTCGACGGGCATGACGGCGTCTGGTACTGGACGCGCGCCCGCGAGCTGGCCAAGGCGGATCAGCCGTGGAGCGCATGGTACAGCTATGAGGCCGCGCGTTATCTGCTGGTGCCGGTGGATTATCTTTCTTCGCCGAACCTGGAAAAACTGGGGATAGAACAGGCGCAGATCAAGGGTTCGCCACAGGATGCTTTTCCTTTATCGCTTGCGGATGGCCCGCGCAACTGGAAGATCGACGCGGTGAGGCTGGACGCGACGCTGCGCCAGGCCGATTTGAGCGTGACCTACGAATCGACGGGAGTGACCGACCCGGCCGCACAGCGCACCGAAGCGGTTGCCGTTCTGAGCGCGCTCTTGAAGGCGCAACCGGGGCTCAGGGAGAGTTTTCATGGGCTTTGGGCCTACGCCATGAAGGACGGCAAGCGGATCCCGGTCATCGAACTGCCGATGGCGCAGATACCGTAAGACAGTACTAGGGACCATAGGACCCGTAAGGGCCAGAATGTGAACAGGGGGTTAAGGAAACGATGAAGACGCAAACGGGAATCCTGGCAGTCGTCGCATTGCTCGGAGCTTCTTTTGGGATCTGTGTTCCGGTGACCAGCGCACAGGAGAAATCCGCGGGGGACGCAGAGAAAAACCCTCAACTCCCGGCCGGATTAGACACGCGATTCATGGACACGACTGCGGATCCCTGCGTGAATTTCGCGCAGTATGCGTGTGGGAACTTTTCCAAGCTGTATCCGATTCCGGCAGACAAGGCGGGCTACGGATCGGGTTATATCGTCTATGAGCACACCGAGTATGCGCTCCGCTCGCTCCTGGAAAAGGTCGAGGCCGATAATCCGTCGCGGACGCCGAAGGAGCAAAAAATCGGCGATTTCTATGCCACGTGCATGAATAAGGATGCGATTCAGGCCGCCGGGCTGAAGCCGTTGCAAGGAGAACTAGACCGCGTTGCGGCTCTCCAAAGCAAGAGTGAATTGACGGGCCTGCTGGCGCATTTTCAATTGATCAATGTGAACGCGTTCTTCAGCTATGGCGAACAGCAGGATTTCAAGGATGCGCGGAAGCAGATTGCGAATGTGGATCAGGGCGGGTTGGGATTGCCGGAACGCGACTACTACCTGCGGACCGGCGCGGCGGCCGAAAAAACCAGGCAACAGTATGTACAACATATTACGAACATGCTGAAGCTGCTGGGCGAGCCGGACGCCGCGGCGGCGAGCGATGCGCAGAAGATCATGGCGATGGAGACGGCGCTGGCCAAGGTGTCGATGGATATCACCTCGCAGCGCGATCCGAAGAATGTGTATCACCCGATGCCCGTGGCGCAGTTGGCGGAGTTGACGCCTGTGATCGCATGGCCAAGCTTCTTCGAGCGCACGGGCGCGCCTCCGATTAGCGACCTGAACGTGGCGAATCCGGAGTTTTTCAAGGGGCTGAACGCGCTGATTCAATCGACTGACCTGGAGACGATCAAGACCTATCTGCGCTGGCAACTGATCCATGGAATTCCGGGCGTCACCCTGCCGACTGCGCTGGAAGAGGAGGACTTCAGCTTCTTTGGCCGCTCCCTGCGGGGTCAGCCGGAGCTGGAAGCCCGCTGGAAGCGTTGCGTCCGGGCGACGGACGGAGCGTTGGGCGAGGCGTTGGGCGAAGTGTATGTGAAGGCGTACTTTTCCGCGGAGAGCAAGCAGAAGACGGTGCAGATGGTCCACGACATCGAAGATGCAATGGACAGGAATATCGGCACGCTGACGTGGATGAGCCCCGAAACCAAAGCCAAGGCCAGGGAAAAGCTGCGCATGGTTGCGGACAAGATCGCGTATCCGGATCACTGGAGAGACTACTCGGCCTTGAAGGTGGTGCGCGGCGATGCGTTCGGCAATGCGATGCGGGCCACGGAGTTTGAGAACCACCGGCAGTTGGCGAAGATCGGCAAGCCGGTCGATCGCGGAGAATGGGGCATGTCGCCGCCCACAGTGAATGCGTACTACGACCCGAGCATGAACGACATCAATTTCCCGGCGGGAATCCTGCAGTCGCCGTTCTACACTCCAGACGCGACCGACGCCGAAAACTATGGGCATATCGGGGGCGTTGTGGGCCACGAGCTGACGCACGGGTTCGACGATCAGGGGCGGAAGTTCGACGGCAGCGGCAATCTCGCCGACTGGTGGACGGCGGAGGACGCCAAGAAGTTCGAGGCCATGACGGATTGCGAAGTCAATGAATACGGCAGCTTCACGGCAGTGGACGATGTGAAGCTGAATGGGAAGCTTACGCTGGGAGAAAACACGGCGGACAACGGCGGATTGCGCCTGGCGTACATGGCCCTGCTGGCGGCTGCGAAGCGTAAAGGCATCGACATGAACGCAAAGGATTCGAGCGGCTTCACCCCCGCGCAGCAGTTCTTCCTGGCGCACGGACAGAATTGGTGCGGCAGCACCCGCCCTGAACAGCTACGGTTGCAGGTGCAGACTGATCCGCACTCGCCGGAGAGATTTCGGATTAACGGCGTGGTGCAGAATATGCCGGAATTCGGCCAGGCATTCGGATGCAAAACAGGTCAGCCCATGATGCCGGCCAATGCCTGCCACGTCTGGTGATGCGAGTGCGAACTCACACCTTGATCGAAAACAAAAAAGGAAGAAGGAATTGGCTGCCATCATTGATCTGCGTTCAGATACGGTGACGCGACCTTCGCAGGCAATGCGCGCGGCGATGGCGGCGGCCGAGGTGGGCGACGACGTTTACGGCGAGGACCCCACGGTCAACCTGCTGGAGCGGCGCGCCGCGGAGGTCTTTGGCCGCGAGGCGGCGCTGTTCGTGCCCACCGGCACCATGGGCAACCAGATTGCCATTCGCCTTCACACGCAACCGGGACAGGAGGTG
>JBEKZR010000216.1:0-6323 GCA_049509715.1 Occallatibacter sp.
CGCCGTCAAAGCCTCCATCTCCGCCTTTGCCAGCATCGAATTTTGCCTGTGGGACGCCCAGGACGACAGCACCAACTTCCAGCGCAACTTCTCGATTGGACAGGTGGAAGTGGAAGACGGCGTCATCTATCACAAGACCGAGTACCGCGAGCGCCGCGACCACTTCGCCTACTTCGCAACCTCCGCCAAGGGCGGCAGCTTCGATACGCAGCGAGATGTCTTCCTGGGCCACTATCGCGGCTGGGATAAACCTGCCACCGTCGAGGCCGGCCAACTCACAAACTCCATCGCTCACGGCTGGGCGCCCATCGGCGCGCATCAGGCCAAGCTCGAATTGGCGCCCGGAGAGACGCGGCAGATCGTCTTCGTCCTCGGTTACCACGAAAATCCCGTAGCCGAGAAGTTCGATCCTCCCGGCTCGCAGACCATCAACAAGAAGACGGTCAAGCCGGTCATCGCCAAGTATCTTGATCCCAAGGAAGCCGACGCGGCCTTCGAGCGGCTGCGCCAGTACTGGGAGAGCGTGCTCGGCGTCTTCCAGGTCAACACGCCGGACATTCACACCAACCGCATGGTCAATATATGGAATGCCTACCAGTGCATGGCGACCTTCAACATGTCGCGTTCGGCGTCGTTCTATGAGTCCGGCATCGGCCGCGGCCTGGGCTTCCGCGACTCGAACCAGGACCTGTTGGGGTTTGTGCATATGGTGCCCGCCCGCGCCCGCGAGCGCATCCTGGACCTGGCCGCTACGCAATTGCCCACCGGCGGCGCGTACCACCAGTACCAGCCGCTCACCAAGCGCGGCAACAACGACGTAGGCAGCGGCTTCAACGACGATCCGCACTGGCTCATCATCGGCGTGGCGGCCTATCTGAAGGAGACCGGCGACTGGAGCATTCTGGACGAGCCGGTGCCCTACGACAACGCGCCCGGCTCGGAAACGCCGCTCTACGAGCACCTGCAGCGCAGCTTCCGCTACACGCTGGATCGGCTTGGGCCGCATGGGCTGCCCCTGATCGGGCGCGCCGACTGGAACGACTGCCTCAACCTGAACTGCTTCTCCGACACGCCGGGCCAGAGCTTCCAGACCACCACCAACAAGGATGGCAAAGTGGCCGAGTCGGTCTTCATCGCCGGCTTGTTTGTTCACGCAGGCCAGGAACTGGCTGCAATTGCCAAGCATCGCGGCCTGGACGCCGAGGCCTCCACGTATCTTTCCGAAGTGGCGAAGATGGATCAGGTCGTCCGCAAGCACGGCTGGGACGGAGAGTGGTTCCTGCGCGCCTACGACGACTTCGGCGCCAAGATCGGCTCCAAGGAGTGCGAGGAGGGCAAGATCTTCATCGAGACCAACGGCTACTGCGTGCTGGCGGGCATCGGCCTGGAAGATGGTCTGGCCGCCAGGGCCCTTGACTCCACGCGCAAGCACCTGGCCACCAAACACGGCATTGTGTTGCAGCAGCCGGCCTACTCCAGGTACTACCTCAACCTGGGCGAAATCTCCTCCTACCCGCCGGGATACAAGGAAAACGCGGGCATTTTCTGCCACAACAATCCCTGGGTCATCATTGCGGAGACGCGGCTGGGCCACGGCGACGAGGCCCACGACTACTACAGCCGCATCAACCCATCGGCGCGCGAGGAGATCAGCGACCTGCACCGCTGCGAGCCTTACGTCTACGCGCAGATGATCGCCGGCCGGGATGCGCCCACGCACGGCGAGGCCAAGAACTCCTGGCTCACCGGCACGGCGGCGTGGAACTACTACGCCATCGTGCAGTGGATCCTGGGCGTGCGCACCGCGCTGGACGGGCTGGAGATCGCTCCGGTCATCCCCAAGAACTGGCAAGGATTCACCGCGACCCGCACCTTCCGCGGGGTGGTGTACAAAATCTCCATCGAGCGCAAAGGCGACGGTAATTCCATTGCTCTGACCGTGGACGGCAAGCCGATCAAGGGAAATGTCGTATCTCCTCCCGCGGACGGCCGTAGGGAAGTTGTGGTCAAGGGCATTCTGAGCTAGAACAATCCCCGGTCTCAAAATCGAGACCTGGGGCACCCTATAAGGTTGAACAAGGAGTGGTGCTTTGTACCTGGCCAGCAAGCAGCGCTACGACGCCATGCAGTACCGCCGCTGCGGCCGGAGCGGCGTGCGCCTGCCCGCCATCTCCCTGGGGCTGTGGCATAACTTCGGCGGTGTCGATGTCTTTGAGAACAGCCGCGCCATGGCGCTGCGGGCCTTCGATCTCGGCATCACCCACTTCGACCTGGCCAACAACTATGGCCCGCCGCCGGGCAGCGCGGAGTCGAACTTCGGTGAGATTCTGCGCCTCGACCTCAAGCCGCATCGCGACGAACTGATCGTCAGCACCAAGGCCGGCTATGCCATGTGGCCCGGTCCCTATGGCGACTGGGGATCGCGCAAGTATCTGCTGGCCAGTCTGGACCAGAGCCTGAAGCGCATGGGCCTGGAGTACGTGGACTTCTTCTACTCCCATCGCCCCGATCCGGAGACGCCCGTCGAGGAGACGATGCAGGCGCTGGATCAGGCGGTGCGCTCCGGCAAGGCGCTCTATGCC
Source organism: Occallatibacter sp. (assembly GCA_049509715.1). Taxonomy (GTDB): domain Bacteria; phylum Acidobacteriota; class Terriglobia; order Terriglobales; family Acidobacteriaceae; genus Telmatobacter. Next base: position 2,583 of record JBEKZR010000216.1, read on the forward strand.
GGCATCTCCAACTACAGCGCAAGCCAGACCGTTGCGGCCGTCAAGATTCTGCGCGAACTCGGCACGCCCTGCCTGATTCATCAGATGAAGTACTCGATGTTCGTGCGCGCACTGGAAGACGGGCTGCTGGATGTGCTGGGCAATGAGGGCGTGGGCGGTATTGCCTTCTGCCCGCTGGCGCAGGGCCTCTTGACGGACCGCTATCTCCAGGGCATTCCCGCGGATTCGCGCGCCTCCAAGCCGCATGGGTTCCTCAAGAAGAACGACATCGACGAGCAACGCCTGGCCCAGGTGCGCGCCTTGAACGGCATGGCCGCCCAGCGCGGGCAGTCGCTGGCGCAGATGGCGCTGGCCTGGGTGCTGCGCGACGGCCGCATGACTTCGGCGCTCATCGGAGCCAGCCGCGTGGAGCAGATCGAACAGAACGTCGCGGCGCTGGCCAACCTTGAATTCTCCCCGGACGAACTGGCCCGCATCGACGCCATCCTGCAGCCGGCCGGCTGAGCTCACAACTCTGAGCCCGGCCCTGCCGGGCGTTTCAGCAGGCTGTTACGATAATCTTCAGCGTGCAGAGGAACGATTCCACGCATTTTTTCGGGTGGGGTGGGGTGCGATGAGGGGATCCAACGGCCAGTTTCCGCGCTTGCCCCGCAGCCCCTGGCCGAGGCGTTCTGCGGCAAGGATGCTGGCTGCCTGGGGACTGGTTCTCGCGATTGCGTTGCCGGTGGCCGCCGGGGCGATCGATGCGACGGAGCCCGGCGACCTTGCAACGCAGCTACAAACCGCAACCGCCTATCACAAGCAGGCTGACTACGGTCACTCGATTCCGATCCTGAAGCAGATCGTCAAAGAAGACCCCCATAACTACATGGCCAACCTGCTGTTGGGCGTGGACCTGCTGCGCAGCGGGAGCGCTCGCGATGCTTTAGGGCCATTGCGCGCGGCGTCCGACGCGCGTCCCGATGACGGAGCCGCGCAGGCTTACCTAGCTGAAGCGGCGATTGCGCTGGGCGATCCTGTCATGGCCTCGGAGGCCTTCCAATCCGCGGTTGCCCGTTCCGGCGGAGAGGAGCAGTACTTGGCGGCATGGGCCAACTACTGCCTGGACCGGTTCCACATTCTGGAGTTGTCATTTCTGAGCACCAAGCGGGGAGAAGGAACGGAACTTCGCGTCGAAGCATGGAGCCATCCGGAAGGCAGCGAGGCCAGGGAGACGTTGCTGGAGCAGTCGGCCGCTCGCGATCCCGAGCAACAGGGAATCTGGGGTGATTTGGGGGTAGCGCAACTGGAACTTGGCCGGAGTGCGCAAGCGCAGGAGAGCCTGAAGCAGGCCGAGAGGCTCGAGCCGCAAGCAGCCGAGACACTCCAGCTTGAAGCTCTTATGGCAGCCGGGGAAGGGAACTGGCAAGACGCCGAGAAGCGGCTGCTGAGCCTGGGAGAACGATCGCCGTCAGAGTTGCGCAGAGTGGTGGCAATCTGGCCTGCGGCCAGGCAACCGGGGCCTGAAGTTGCTGGAACCTTGTGGCAGTGTCTCCGCGAAAAGGGAGGAGCTTGCAACTTGCTTTCAGCGCCGCCGCATGGCGGAGCGGGTCTGAGCGCGAAAGAACTTTATGTGCAGGGACGCTGGGAGCAGTTGAAAGCGCTGCCCGCGGTTGCGCCGGCTGATGAGCCGGGATCACTTTGGCGGGGCGTGGCGCTGGCCAGGACGGGAGACTGCTCAAAGGCAATTCCATCGCTTGAGCGGGGGTTGAAGGCGGACGAGCGCACGGCGGGGTTTTGGCTTCAGGTCTGCTATGGCAACGAAGAGTCGCGCGCGGAAGAACGGCTGAGCAAGGCGGGCGACGAAGCGGCGCTCCATCAACTACGAGGGGATGTGGCGCTGCGCCTGCGGTTCGATGCCGCGGCGGCGCAGAAAGAGTATTCGGAGGCTTTGAAGTCGCGGCCAAACGATCCCCGCCTGCTGGCGAGTTTGGCCGAGGCGGACAGGATGCTTGGCGACACGGAACATGCGCGAAGCGCGGCCCTGGCGGCGCTGGCTCTGAGTCCCCGCCTGTCCTCGGCGCTGCGGACGCTGGCCGAGATGGCGATGAACGAACGGGACTATGCCGAGGCGCTTGTCCGGCTGAAGGAGTTGGCCGCAGTCCAACCGAAGGACGCGTGGACGCAGGTGGAGCTGGGCGTGGCCTACGGGCAGTTGGGGCAGCCCGGCGAGGCGGTGAACCGCCTGGGGCCGCAGTTGGCGGCAGGCTACCCGGATGCGAAGGGCGCGCTACACGCCCAGTTGGCGCGCGCCCTGCGTAAACTGGGCCGCGAGGATGAAGCCAGGCAGGCTGCCCAGGAGGCAGCGCGTCTGGCTAACTCCACACTGCAGAACAGCGAGCAGGGGAACTCCGATGGCCACCAGTAGACGCGACTTTGTGCGCGGGAGCGCGGCATTGCTCTCCGCGGCCCTGCTGGCGCGGCGGGGATGGGCCGCCGCCGCTGCCAGCCCCATCATCATGGTCAACGGAGCACCCGGCAACGGGCTGGATTTCCTGCTCCGCACGGGAGCCACCGGGAACAAGTATCAGCCGGAGACGTTGCCGGGAGGACTCGGGGTGATCGATTACGACGGAGATGGATGGCCCGACCTCTATTGCGTGAACGGGGCTGCCATGCCCCAGCTTGAAAAGACCGGCAAGAGCTATTGGAATCGCCTGTACCGGAACAATCGCGACGGTACGTTCAGCGATGTGACGGAGAAGGCGGGTGTGGCGGGGCGGGGCTACGGAATGGGCGTTGCCGTGGGCGACTACAACAACGATGGCCATGAGGACCTGTTTGTTGTGGGCGTGCATGGCAACCAGCTCTTCCGCAACAACGGCGACGGAACCTTCACCGATGTGACCGGGGCGGCGGGGCTGAATCTGCCGCCGGTTCGCGGATTGTGGTCGATAGCGGCGGCGTGGATCGACTACGACGGGGATGGCAAGCTGGACCTGTTTATCTCCAATTATTGCGAATGGTCGCCGGGAATCGATCCCATCTGCGGGGGCATGACGGCGGAGACGAGACGCTATTGCCCGCCGGAAAAATATGCCGCGGAGCCGATGCAGCTCTACCACAACAACGGCGATGGAACCTTCACGGAGGTGACGGGAAAGGGACCTCTGGCGGAAGTTCTGGGCAAGGGGATGGGCATTGCCATCGCGGACTTTGCGGGGGACGGCCGGCCCGGGATTTTCGTGGCCAACGACAAGGCGCGCAACCTGCTGTTCCGCAATACCGGGCATGGTTTTGTGGAGATGGGACTAGACGCCGGCGTGGCTTATAACGGCGATGGCCGCAGTATCTCGGGAATGTCGGCGGACTTCGGAGATATCGACGGCGACGGACGTTTTGACCTGGTGATGACGGCGCTGAAAGGCGAGGTCTTTGACGTATTCCTGAACCGGGGACACGGGGAGTTTGAGGATGGGAGCATCCCCACCAGACTGATGGGGCTGACCCACCCCCGTAGCGGCTGGGGATGCGGGCTGGTGGACCTGGATAACGATGGCTGGCTTGACCTGTTTGTGGCCTGTAGCGGCGTGGATACGGACGATCCGATGAGCAACCGGATATTCAGAAACGAAGGCGGCAAGTTTTCCGATGTGTCGAACGAATCCGGAGTGGGACTGGCGCCGGCGCGCATGCATCGCGGCTGTGTCTTCGCCGACTTTGACCGCGATGGACGCCTGGACGTGGCGGTGACCTCGCTGG
>JBEKZR010000217.1:0-6315 GCA_049509715.1 Occallatibacter sp.
GCCGCTGCGGCGTTCGGCCTCGGCAACGAGACGCGGAATCGGGTCGATCAGATGAACCGAATAACTGGCCTCAGCCAACCAGAGCGCATAGGCTCCGGCAGCGCCACCGATGTCCAGGACGGTGGCCGGAGGGGCCGGTACGTGGCGCTCGATCAGTTCCCGTGTGCGCAGGGCCTCTAGCAGGAACGGGCCTTCTTCGAGCCGGCGTTCCTCGGGCGCCCGGCTGTAGTACTCGGCAATGGCCGAATCGAATTCAAGCGGCTGCTGGTCCATGCGGCGCACCTTCTGTATGACCAAACTATACATATTGACGCCCCGATTGCGTTCGCCAGCGGCATTCTCTTCGCTTTGGATACACTCGTCGGCTGCCGGCTCGCTGTGAAGAACAAAGACTGACCGCGCGAGTTATCATCGTTCCACTCGATCTCCTGGCAGGGTGTGGGCAGGATGCGGATTGTCTACGTGCTCACTTCGCTCGGCATGGGCGGAGCGGAACGGCAGGTGCTGGCGTTGGCAGGGCGCATGGCAGGGCGCGGCCATGCGGTCGCTCTGCTTGTCTTGCGTCCGCGCCTGGCTGAGGAGTGGCCGACGGCGCTCCGCGTCCTCCATCTGGAAATGCGCAGGACTCCCGTCAGCGTGCTGGCAGGAGTGGCGCGGGGACGGCGCTTTCTGCTGGAGTTCCGCCCGGACCTGCTGCACAGCCACAGCTTTCACGCCAACTTCGTGGCCCGGCTGCTCAAGGCCCTGGTTCCGGCCACGGCTGTTCTCTCCACCGTTCACAACGTCTATGAAGGCGAATGGGCGAGGATGCTGGCTTACCGGCTGAGCGACGGCCTGAGCCGCCGCACCGCCGCGGTCAGCGAGGCGGTTGCGAGCCGTTTTGTGCGCCTGGGAGCCATTCCGAAAAGGAAGTGCGTCGTGATAGCGAATGGGATCGATAGCGCGGAGTTCGCTCCCAGCGCAGAGCGCCGCGCGCGCATGAGAGAGGAGATGCGCGCCGGCGGAGAGTTCATCTGGCTGGCGGCGGGGCGCATTGTGCCGGCCAAGGACTATCCGAACCTGCTGCGGGCCTTTGCGCAGGCACGGGCAACCCGCTCCGATGCGCAGTTGTGGATCGCAGGCGAGGCGGCCGGCCAGGAGGCCGCGAAGGTTCGAACACTGGCGGCTGCCCTGGGTTTGGATGATTCCGTTCGCTGGCTGGGATTGCGCCGCGATTTGCCTGCTCTGCTCGACGCCGCCGATGGATTTGTGCTGGCTTCAGCGTGGGAGGGAATGCCGCTGGCCGTGGGCGAGGCGATGGCCATGGAAAAGCCGGTGGTGGCCACCGATGTGGGCGGCGTGCGCGAACTGGTGGGGGAATCCGGCGTGGTGGCGCCGCCCGGGGATTCGGAAGCGCTGGCCGGGGCGATGCTCAACATCATGCAAAGGTCTCCGGAAGACCGGCACACGCTTGGCCGCGCGGCGCGGGCGCGCATCCAAAGCAACTTCAGCATGGACGCCAGGGCGGATGAGTGGGAGGCGCTGTATCGAACCATATTGGAGGGCAAACGATGACTTGTTTAGCCTCCTGATTCATTTCTTCGCATTTTTTGGGGGAGCCGCCCCGCCTTTTGCAGTTGCGCCGATACCATCGTGATAACCTTATCGGCGATTTCCCGAGTTGCTTTTCCCGGCCGCGAATGCGGCTTTGTAAAATGCCTTGGAAGGAGTGCAATGCGAGGATCAATTGCTGGGAGAGTTGCCCGCTTAGCTTTTATCGGAGCGGCAATTGGCATGGGAGCCGGAATGGCGCAGGCGCAGGGCAAATCCGCGCAGAATGCGGTGCTGGCGCTCGATCGCGGCTGGCAGTTCCGGCAGATCGCCAGCGGAGCGCAGGAAGCGGAGAACGGCTGGCTGCCGGCCACCGTGCCGGGCGACGTTCACCTGGATCTGCTGGCCAACAAGAAGATTCCGGACCCGTACTTCCGCGACAACGAGTCGAAGCTGCAGTGGATCGAAAATGAGAGCTGGGAGTACAGGCTGAACTTCGAGGTCACTCCGGCGTTGCTGGCGCGGGCAGAAGTGGACCTGGTCTTCGACGGGCTGGACGCGGCCGCGCAGGTGTATGTGAACGGCGCGCAGGTGCTGGCGGCGGACAACATGTTCCGCGTTTGGCGCGTGCCGGTGAAGGGCCGCCTTCACGCGGGCAGGAACCTGTTGCGGGTCGTTTTTCCATCGCCTGTCAAGGCCGCGCAAGAGGCGGCGGCCAGCGACGCGTTCCGACTTAGATCGATGACCGCGGACAAGACCTACGTCCGGAAAGCGGCATACGAGTACGGTTGGGACTGGGGGCCGCGATTTGTGACCAGCGGCATCTGGCGGCCGGCGCGGCTGGAGGCCTGGGACAAGGTCCGCATCGCAGACTTCGCCATTCGCCAACGCGACGTGAGCAGGGAAGTGGCGCACCTGGACGCAGAGGTCACGATGGAAGCCGCAGGCGCAGGCCCGGCCAGGGTAAGCGTGCAATACGCCGACGACGGCAAGCCGGTGACCCTAAGCAGTAAGGTCAATCTCCATGCCGGGCGCAATGTGATCGATCTTCCCATCGAGATCCAGAAGCCCAAGCTCTGGTATCCGGCCGGATACGGCGAGCAGCCGCTTTACGAGTTCACCGCGCAGGTGGGCACGGGCAGCCAGGCAGCCGAAGAGCGGAAGGTGAAGGCCGGCCTGCGTTCCGTTGTGCTACATCGGCAGTTGGACAAATGGGGACGATCGTTTGAACTCGTCGTCAACGGCATTCCCGTCTTTGCCAAGGGCGCGGACGTGATTCCCTTCGACAGCTTTCCCAACCGCGTGACCACGGCGGACTACCGGCGGATTCTGGAGTCGGCGCGCGACGCCAACATGAACATGATTCGCCACTGGGGCGGCGGCTACTACGAGAGCGACGAGTTCTACTCCATCTGCGACGAGCTGGGCATCATGGTCTGGCAGGACTTCATGTTCGGCAACGACTGGCAGCCGGGACTCTATGCCTTCAAGCTCAATATGGAAGCCGAGGCCGAGGACCAGGTGCGGCGCCTGCGCAATCACCCCAGCATAGTGGTGTGGTGCGGCAACAATGAAACCGAGGCGGCCTTCAGCTGGGGTCCGCGTCCAACGTTGCCGGCGGATGTAAGGCTCCTGATCTGGCAGGATTACCTGACCGAGTTCAGCGGAATTCTACCCAGGGTGGTGGCGCGGCTTGATGCGGAGACTCCCTACTGGCCCAGCTCGCCCAGCGCCGACTATGAAGCGCTCAGCGAGCATTACCAGTCGGGCGATGCGCACATCTGGGACGTATGGCACGGACGCGTGCCCTTTGCGACCTACGAAACGCATCATGCGCGATTTGTGACGGAATATGGATTCCAGTCGTTTCCGGAGATGAGGACGGTCGAGGCTTTTACCGACCCTGGCGATCGCACGAATATCTTCACGCCGGTGATGCTGGCGCACCAAAAGAACAATGAAGGAAACGCGATCATCCACGACTATCTGCTCAAGGATTATCCCGAGCCGAAGGACTTTGCCATCTTTCTCTACGTGAGCCAGGTGCTGCAGGCCGAGGGGATCAAGACCGGCGCCGAGCACTTCCGCCGCAGCCGCCCGGAGACCATGGGCTCCATCTTCTGGCAGTTGAACGACTGCTGGCCAGTGGCCTCGTGGTCCTCGATCGACTACTATGGCCGCTGGAAGGCGCTGCAATATTATGCGCGGCGTTTCTATGCGCCGGTTCTGGTTTCACCGCACGTGGAGGATGGGGCGGTGAAATTCTATGTGGTTTCCGACAAGACCAAGACCGAGCCAGCCTCTTTGCGCGTGCGTCTGATGGACTTTGACGGCAAGGTGCTTCTGGAAGAACTTCGTTACGTGGAGGTGGCTCCATTAACGAGCCAGGTCTATCTTGATTGGCCGCTGAAGAAGATCACGGACGCGGGAGCGGCGGATACATCGCGAGTCTTTATCGTGGCCGATCTTCAAATTGCCGGCGCAACCGAGATCTCGCGCAACATCATTTATCTGGCGCCGACCAAGGGCGTTCATCTGAAGCCCGCACAGTTGAAGGTGGAGACCACGGACGCGAGTGGCCGCTACAAGATTCGCGTCACGTCGCCGGTGCTAGCGCGCAGCGTCTATCTCTCCTTCGGCAACCTCGACGTAAAGCTCTCCGACAACTACTTCGACCTGCTGCCGGGCGAGACGGCTGAGATCACAGCGACCAGCGCGGCCTCGCTCGATGCGCTCAAGGCGCAGTTGAAGGCTGTCTCGCTCACGGATGCCTTCGCCACCGACGGTCAGCCTGCCACGGTCACGGCGGTCAAGTAGAAAGACAAAGGGCCTGAGCATTGCGCCCCGGCCCTCCGTCTTATCGTTCTCGATCAGAACGACAATGCAGCCTGGAAGAAGATGCGCCGCGCCGCCGCGCCAGTGGAGAAGATTCCACCGGCAAGGCTGGTGGACTGCCCAAAATTCGTTGCACCCGGGATCACCGTTCCCCTGGGAGTCCCATAGTCGATGTCGTTGAAGAGGTTCAAGGCCTGGGCGCTGAAGGTGAGGGAATATTTGTGGCCGGTGCTGGCGCCGCCAAACATCCCGCCGGGACCGCCGCGGCCGCCTCCGCCTCCGCCAAAGCTGCCCGGACCAAATCCACCGCCCGGGCCACCACCGCCGGGACCGCCGCGACCGCCCCCCGGAGGCGGACCACCCGGAGGCGGCCCGCCGCCGCTGTCCTGGCTGGTGGCCGACGCCAGCTTGGGACCGATGCCGAAGGAGCGGCTTACGCGCAGGTTCACGGCCACCGCGGCCGGGCCATTGCCCATGTTGATGGGAATGATGGTTTCCCCTGGCTGCGGAACCGTGTCGAAGCTGCCGTAGCTGGTCGTGACCACGTTGGCTGGATTAGATGCCGCGGTGGCGTAAGACGGACGATCGTTGAAGAAGTTGTCGCCGGTCAAATCGTTGGCGGTGACGATATTGAAGGGCCTCCCCGCCTGGGCAATCAGGAAGGGATTGAAGCTGATGCCCCACGGACCCGTGTAGTTGCCCATCAGGAAGAGCATGTTGCGCGCGGCAAAGGGGGCTCGGCCGTAGTCCTGGTTCAGGTTATAGGAGTTCGAGGCCGTTCCGGTGTCTGAGTCGGCTACGGTGAAGTTATAAAACCCCATGATGCTGAAGTTCGGCGTGAATTTTGCGTTGATGTTCACAATCAACTGGTTCTGCTTGAAGACCGCCTCGGGATAGAATTCGTCCACGATGCCCAGGGCTGGATTGGGCCGCACGCCGGTCAATGTGGAGCTGTCATACACGAAGGTTCCGGGCAGATAAGCATTCGAATCGCGTGTTGCCATCTGATGCACGCCGAAGGAGTGCAGATAGGTAAGCGTAAGCGCCGTTGTCTTGGTCAATTGGCGCTCCAGGCTGGTTCCAAACTGCTCGGTGTACGGCGCGTGATACCTGGGCGCGATTTGCACAACCGTTCCGGTGCTGGAGGTTCCCGTGGCGCAGTTACCGATGGTGGTGTTTAGGCTGGTGGGATTGAAGCACGTGGGGTCCGTGACGGTTGTCTGCGTCTGGCTGTTCGCGCCGCCGCTGAAGCGCTCGGCGGAAAGCTCATTGCCGAGCGAGAAGCGGTCATAGAAGAAACCGAAGCCGCCGCGCAGAACGGTCTTGGCCTGCTTCTTGTCCTTGTGGCCGTCGAGGGCATAGGCAAAAGCCACGCGGGGACCCCAGTCGTCGTGGTCGGAGATGTGATTCTGCGACTCCCAGCGCAGGCCGCCGGAGAGCGTCAGGTTGCGATTGGCCTTCCAGTCGTCCTGAAAGAAGAGCGCGGCGTCGAAGACGTTGGCCAATGCGCCGGGGTTTCCGGTGGTGTAGGTCAGCTTGGTGGGCGCGTTGGTCGTTCCGCAGACCACTGTTGAAATAGGAGCGGTCACGGGGCAAGCTGTGCCGGTATAGAACTGGTTGAGCGCGCCGGAATAATCCGCAGGGTCATTGAAGTTGAAAATGCCGTTGAAGTTCGCGTCCGTGGAGTTGGCGTCGCGGTTGTCGCGCAGGCGCGCGCCGAACTTGATAGCCTGCGCGCCCACCGACATGGTGGTCATGTTCTGCAACTCCAGGTGATCGGTATGATCGTGGGATGTTTGGCCGTATGTGCCGCCCCCCGTGAAGGACCCCGGCACCGTGACCGTCGGATATAAGCCTCCGGGGCTGTCTGGCGCAGTTGAAGAAGTGTCGCGCAGGTACTGGAAGCGGATTTCATTGACCATGTGGTCGTTGATGACAGTGGAATTGCTC
>JBEKZR010000218.1:0-6304 GCA_049509715.1 Occallatibacter sp.
ATAGCAGAATCGCCGCCAGCCAGGGCTCCGGCCTTCCACCCCAACGACGAAGACCTGTCGCTGGGGACCCCGGGTTTCCACCCCAGCGACGAAGACCTGTCGCCGGGGACCCCGGGTTTCTTAGGAACCAATTCCGCAGTGTGGGCATTTCACGCTGGCCTGCAGGCGCATGTTGCCGCAGTTGGGGCAAGGCACCAAAATGCCTTGCGGCCTGGACAACAGATAGATCACCAGGCCTATGAGGTTCAGGAAGAAGACCAGCAGCATCCAAAGAACCGCGCTGTCCATGCCGCGCGCCTTCGCGTCGCGGGCTACCCACACCAGCAAGGCGACGCTGACCGCCAGACAAACGATGGGAATGAAGAGGAACGTACCGCAGCAGCCACAGCCCGCGCAGCCACGGGCTGGGTCCCTGGGGTAGTACTGCGCGAAACAGGCAACCGGAGCGAACAGCGCCGGGACTGTTAACAGTCGGAGGGACTTATTCCAAATTTGCATAGATCACCGACTTTCCGGAGTAGAGTGATTTGGCAGCGATGGTATGGAAAGCAGTTTGCGAAGTCAACAAAAAAACAAATCTTGACGCAGGCTACAGCAACTCGAAGATGCCCGCCGCGCCTATCCTTCGGCCCGCGCCACATGGTCACCATGCCCAAGCGAACCTGGCGGCGGCAAGCACTTATTCCGGCATTTCCAGCACGATCCAGGCATTTTTCAAATAGAAGTGGTAAACGGTGCGGTGGTCGATGAGCGAATCGGCCAGGGCGTCGTGGTCCACGAGCGCCGGGCGATGCAGCAAGCCGATCTGTGCAGTGCGAATCTGCTCCGGCGAGGCGGGATCGATGCCCCAGTTGAAGCCGAGAACGCCGCTCGCGTCGTGGGCTTGCAGGCGTTCTGTTTCGGGCGCGGCGGCCAGCACCAGCAGCTTAGCCGGGGCGCTGGAAAAGTAGACCAGCAGCGAGACTGTTCCCTGCGCCGAACAGAGGACGGCCCAATCGGAGGAGCCGGGGCGCTCCAGGCTGGCGTGGATGACGTTCTCCGGATGATGCGCCTCGTAGGTTTGCGGAATGAGGCAGCCGCGGCGGTTCAGCAGGGCGGCGAGTTCGACAGGCAGCTCGGGAAAGGAGCTGACCGGCAGATGGCGGATGAGGTAAGGAGTCGAGTGGCCGGCGACGACGATCCGGCCGGAGACAACGAGGTTTCCGGAGTTTGATTGTTGCGCGGAGACAGCGAGAGCGGCGATCAGATATAGGAGAGCAATTCGCGCTTTGCGAAAGGTTGAGAGCATGAGTCGGGCTCGGGAGCATTTTAGCGTCTAGTTGCTGATCTTGCCTCCGATCGGAGCGCCTCGTGGTCGAAGGGTATCGTACATCCACAAAGCGATTGGGATGAGGGCCAGATCGAGAATGGCCTCCAGCCACTCGTAGGCGTGTACGGATGCGACTGAATGAATATCCTTGAGCGGCGAAAAAACGACAGTGCACACAAAGAGTGCCAAGTATACACGCTCGCCTCCTCGTGAACGACGCAGTATGAAGATGAGCACTCCGGCGAAAAGCACGGCGTAAAAGAGATCGAAGATGAATGAAAAGTGGGTTGGAGGGAATCGGTAGCGCGTAAGCCAGCTCGTATGTCCGGGCACGTAGAGTTCGAATAGATAACGAGAATCCCTCAATACGAAAAGAACCCCGACGCAGAGAGCGAGAATCGCTCCGCGCCGGGTGTGAATCAACAACGGAGCTTGGATTTGGTTCTTCATTGCCCGGAATTCTATCACCTCAATGTTCGCTGTTCAGTGCGTCCTCGCTACCTTCCGCTCCCTGGCAGCTATCTCTAATTCCGCAGCGGCTTGCCGGTCTTCAGCGGAAAGGCGATGCGCTCCTGCGTCTTGCGCTCGCCCGCAAGGGAGAGAAACGGCTGGGCGGTCAGGCCGGAAATGGGAGTTGCGGCGGGAGTTGCGACCGGGGAATTAGTGCTCATGCGGGTTCTCCGTGCGCGGGTTGAGGGGAGATTCCTTCGCCGCGCGGAAACCACCGAAGAATACGGAAGAGCGCGGTGTGAGGTCAAGGAGAGCGAATGGAGAAGCAAAGCCGGCCAACACTATAGCTTTTTTCGAAGATATTCAAACACGCCATATCCGATCAGTGAGCAGATTATGGCGATAGCGAAATTCGTACCTGTAAAGATGTCGTTGAGGGCGAACGCCAGATTCTTCCCGTGCCCACGGGAAACGGTGAATTCTCCCATCAACAGATTGGAATAAAACAGAAAGACGATGAACGCAACTTCGATCACGGCCCGCCAGAGCGGGGTGAGGCGCCGGCGATTTTTCCGCTCCTGCTGCATGGTGTTTCCATGGTACTAACGACGGCATCAGGATGGCATCAGGAATCGATCAACGCCCCCATTGCATTGATGATTGGCGGCGATTGCCGGTGACGGACGAGCCCATCGGCGGACTGAGCCGGAATCCCCATCAGCGGCCGGCCGGTTTGACCCCTTTCGGTCGAGGGCACTAGCTTGGAAGAGTGCGGGGTTCCCACCCCAGCGATGAAGACCTATCGCTGGGGACCCCGGAGTTGCGGTTTCGCGCCTCCTGAGCAAGGAGACTGGCGCCCATCATGATCGATACAGGGCTCAGAGGAAAAGTCGTTCTCATTACCGGGGCCAACAATCCTCATGGCATCGGCGCGGGAATCGCACGGGCCTTTGGCGCGCAGGGATCAAGGCTGTTTTTGCATTACTTCAGGCAAACCGGCGGTTGCGCGCAAGACAAAGGAGCGGACAACGCGGCCTTCATGGGCGAGCCTTTCTACCGTTTCCAACAAACGAAATCCGCCGACGAGGTGCTCGCCGCGGTCCACAAATTGGGCGCTGAGGCGCACGCTTGGGAGGCCGATCTCTCGGACTCGAGCCTGATACCTGCGCTGTTCAATCAGGCAGAGCGCTTGCTCGGGCCGGTTGAAGTTCTGATCAACAATGCGGCGCGCTGGGAGGCAGACACGTTCGTCCCGCCAGGGGCGGAACTGGACAACAAACTCGTTGAGTTGTGGACGGATCGGCCCGGGAGCATAACCGGCGGCGTCTTCGACCGGGTGTTCGCCGTGAATACCCGCGCGGCGGCCTTGATGATGAGAGAGTTTGCGCGCAGGCACATCGAGCGAGGGGCGCAATGGGGCCGGATCGTGAACGTCAGCACCGCCGGAGCCGAGCGCTTTCCCTCTGAAATCACTTACGGAGCGAGCAAGTTCGCGCTGGAGAGCTACACCCGGAGCGCGGCGGCCGAACTCGGCAAATTCGGAATGAACGTCAACGTGGTATCGCTCGGACCGGTGCAAACCGGGTGGATCACTCCGGAACTCGAGCGGGAGATCTTGCCCACAATTCCGCTGGGCAGAGTCGGCACTCCTGAAGACGTCGCCGACGTTGTCGTCTTCCTCGCCTCGAATCAGGCCCGTTGGGTAACCGGGCAGCGGATCTACGTTGGCGGCGGACATGGAATGTGAGGGTCCATTCTGCATCTGAAGAAGAAATGTGCAAACAGTATTCTTTCCGCTCCAGGATAGCCGGCAATCCTAAAGCCGGCCCGCAACTGAGGCTGCCGGTTTGACCCCTTTCGGCCGAGGGCACTAGCTTGGAAGAGTGCGGGGATGCGGTTTTGCGCCTCCCGAACAAGGAGACTGGATGCAAAGCAGAATTTCTTCTTGGTTTTGGAAGAGCTTTTTGGCCCTGACGCTGGTGGCTACGGCCTTCGCTGCCGCGCAGGCCCAGGATTTGAAGAGTTTCGAGCAGAAGACGACCACCAAGGTACTGCCTAACGGCCTAACGCTGATTATCTGCGAGCGGCCGGAGGCGCCGGTCTTCAGCTATTCCACCTTCGTCGACGCCGGCGCCGTGAACGACCCCTCGGGCGAGAGCGGGCTGGCGCACATGTTCGAGCACCTGGCCTTCAAGGGAACCAGCGAGATCGGCACCAAGGACTATGCCGACGAAAAGATCGCGCTGGCCAAGGTGGAAGCGGCCAACGACGCGTACGAGGCCGAGTACCTGAAGGCCGTGGGCCGCGACGAGAAGAAGTTGGCCGAGTTGAAGAAGGCCTTCCTGGAGGCCCAGGCCGAGGCGCACAAGTATGTGATCCCCAACCAGTTCACCGATATTGCCGAGCGCAACGGAGCCGAAGGCCTGAACGCTGAAACGGCGCTGGACGAGACGATGTACTTCTGGTCGATGCCGGAGAACCGGCTGGAGCTTTGGGCCTATCTCGAGAGCAGCCGCCTGGCCGACACGGTGCCGCGCGAGTTCTACAAGGAACGCGACGTGGTGATTGAAGAGCGGCGGATGCGCACCGACTCCAACCCCGAGGGACGTCTCTTCGAGCAGTTTGCGGCCACCGCCTACGTGGCGCAGAACTACCGGCGCAGCGATATCGGCTGGCCCAGCGAGGTGAGCCAGATCAACGCCACCGAGGCCATGGAGTTCCACAAGAAGTACTACGTGGGAGCCAACATCGTGGTGGCCGTGGTGGGCGACGTCAAAGCATCGGATGCGCTGCCGGTGCTGGAGAAGTATTTCAGCAAGGTACCCGGCGGGCCGAAGCCGGAAGAGATGACGACCGTCGAGCCCAAACAGTTTGCCGAGAAGACGGTAGCGGTTCGCGAGGCCACGCAGCCCATTTACATCGAGGGCTACCACCGGCCGGACTACCGCGACCCGGACGATGCGGTCTACGACGCCATCAGCGACATCATGTCCAACGGCCGGGTCTCGCGGCTTTATCGCAGCCTGGTCCGCGACCAGCAGATTGCCGCGGTGGCCGTGGGCTTCGGTCATTATCCCGGCGACAAGTATCCCAGCCTGTTTGTCTTCGGCGCGCTTCCGCTGCCGGGCCACACCACTGCGGAGATGCGCGACGCCATCCACAAGGAGATCGACAAGCTGAAGGCCGCCGACGTGAGCGACGAAGAACTGGCCATGTACAAAACGCGGACGCGCGCCGACCTGCTGCGCGGTCTGGCCGATAATCAGGGGCTGGCCAACTCGCTGGCCGAGTACCAGACCCGCTATGGCGATTGGCGCGAGCTTTTCCGGCAACTGGATCGCGTGGACAAGGTGAGCAAAGCCGACATCCGCCGCGTGGCCAACCAGGTGTTTGTGGACAGCAATCGCACCGAGGCATGGATTGAGACGGAGACTCCAGCGAAGAAAGATGGAGGCGCGCAATGAAGAGGCTGTTCATGAAGAATTGTTTCGGAATCTGCCTGGTATTTGCGGCTTTGGTTGCGCCCGTTTCGCTCAACGCCCAGCAGAACAGGCCCTGGGAGAAGATTCCGATACCCAGGCTGCACGATTTCAAGCCCCAGCAGCCCAAACGCATCGAACTCAGGAACGGAATCGTCCTCTTTTTGCAGGAGGATCACGAGCTGCCCTTCGTCTCCGGATCGGTGCTCATTCCGGGCGGTTCGCGCGACGAGGATCCGGCCAAGGCTGGTCTGGCAGGTATCTACGGACAGGCCTGGCGGACCAGCGGCACGGCCAAGCTGGACGGCGATGCCCTGGACGATCTGCTGGAGGCCAGGGCCGCCCACATTGAAACCGGAGACGGCGAAGACTCCACCACGCTCTCGTGGGATTCGCTCAAGGGCGATGCGGACCAGGTGTTTTCGCTCGCCCTGGACCTGCTTTTACACCCCAAATTCAGCGCCGAAAAGCTCCAACTGGCCCAGCAACAGGAAGCCACGGCCATCGTCCGGCGCAACGACGACGAAGCGGAGATCGCGGACCGCGAGTCGGCCAAGCTGGTTTACGGCGCCAACAGCCCGTACACGAGGCAGCCGGAGCTGGCTACCATCGGGACGGTCACGCTGGACGATCTGAAGGCGTGGCACGACCGAACGATCGGCGGGAAATTGATCGTGGGCATCAGCGGCGACTTCGACCCCGTGGCCATGGAGGCCAAGCTGCGCGCGGCCTTTGAAGGGCTGCCGCCGGTGAAGGCAGCGCCGGCCCGCCACGACGTCTTTGCCGGTCCCGTGCCGGGCATCTCCTTTATCGACAAGGAAGACGTGAATCAGTCCAACGTGCAGATCGTAGGCCTGGGCACGGACCGCCGCAACCCCGACGTTCCGGCGATCGCGGTGATGAATGAGATTCTGGGCGGCGGCTTTGCCAGCCGGTTGTTCCAGAAAGTGCGCACCGAGCTGGGGCTGGCCTATGAGGTGGGAGGCGGCATGAGCTTCGCCTACGACCATCCGGCTGCGTTCCGCGTGGTGGTGCTCACCAAGAGCGCTTCCACCGTGGACGCCAC
>JBEKZR010000219.1:0-6292 GCA_049509715.1 Occallatibacter sp.
CTCATTCTCTGCAAAAGTGGTCACCAGTAGCCTCTCTCGGACTGACAGCGCTCCCAGTTTCTACCCCAACAATCTCCGCCTCGGCAGCATTGCCGGCGAAGCCTCGCTATCGGAGGCCAGATCTGAGAAATGTCGATCAGCAAGCAGAAAAGGTGTTCACTTTCGAGACGGAGCTAAATCAAATTGGCGCCGTCAGCGAGTCCGCGACATTTCAGATGCCAATCGAGGCGGAAACGCACGGATTCACGCTCAGTTTGGAAATTCGGAGAAATCGTTCTCTTATTCGAGGAATTGTTAAACTGCGCTCAGGGAGCAAGCAGAAAGATGTTGTTGATCCGAGTACTCAACCGGAGCTTCCGTTCGATCAGAAACAGCTCTAACCAAGAGCCAGGGTCTTGCAATATCACACTTTGTGTTAGAGACGTTAAGATGTTGCGATCTCGGGAATCCGCGTGCGCCATCAAATCGCCACACCTGATCCAACAAGCCTAATGTAGATGTAGTCTTGTTTGAAGCGCCGCCGCAGCTTCCTCTTCCATTGGTGGAGCGCGCGAAGATCGCTCCCGGTGAAAATCCCGTCAACTTCAAACCGCACGATATCGTCCGGCACGCCTATCGATTTCTCCTCATCCCAGTACCATCCCTTCGCCCGTGTGAGGGTATAGCCGCTGAACATACTACGTATTTCATTGACGGTTTTCTGGATCATCGCCTTGGGGACCGGCTTTCGGTAGCCGTGCTTGTCTGGGTTATGGAGCAGCGGCACGAGGAGAATGAGGGTCTGCCAATGGTGGGGGTTGTCTTTCCAGCGTCCTGAGCCGCCCGCTGATGCAAGGGCGACGCCGCTTCCGATACGCGTCCGCGCAGGGAGTGCCGTCTTCGCCACGGATCGCAGTGGCCGCCGCTGCCTGTCGCCGAATTCGAACGCGGTTGTCGGCATGGCTACCTCCTATCAGCAGTCCCACCTAGGTGGACGAGTTCGCAGGGGATGGCGACCCGATACGCCGTGACGTTCAGTAGATCGGTGCTTTCCGACACGAGGACTTCTTCGGGTCGCATGGCAAGCCCTGCTTCCGTGAGGGCCTTTCCGAGCTGCTGACGGAATCGCTGAATAAACACTTTGATCGATCTGCGTGTAGGTCGTTTCCTATCCCTTTGTGCCCACACTGCATTTGCGCCGAGCCGCAGGTAGAATGGATCTGAGGCAATAATGCGTTCTATATGCGTGGCTGTCAGGGCCATCGGCTTCCTCTGCGCGATAACATCCGCGATCATGAGCCCTGTAGGAGAGAGGCACAACGGAATTACGCGAGAACCTACAGAAACGCAGACCTGCTCGATGGTTTCACCTGGGACACAGTCTCTTACTGCTTGGTGATGACCATGTACCACAATGAGGCGCGGGCGTTCCACCAACCTCTGTCTTCGCTTGGCGAGCAGATAGTTAATTTCCTCGATGATCGGTTGAAGCTGCACATTACCGTTCATAAATCACCGTTATGCCCAAGCGATCACCATCGAGCCGGTCGCTCGGCCCATTGTAAGGTTTGCGGAGAACGCATAAAATCTGTGGTGAGTTAGGAAGTTGACGAACTAGGTCACGAAACAATTCCGCTTCAGCCTTCCAACCAGTAGTGGATGCCGAGACCATGACTACAAGATCGACAAGCTGTGTTCTCACAGCATCAATCGCGCGTCGTTGGTCGGAACACGCGGTCACTCTATAGTGAAACGCTTGAAGCGCATCTCTCAATTCAGCAATATGAATCAAATCAGAATCCACGATCAGTACATGGCTCATAAGGCTCCCTTCGCCGATTGCAGACGCTTCATAGCAACGGCATGGTTCATTCTCTGAATACGGAACATGCCACAGGAGGTCTCCGATTGTAACCAGCCACTCGTCGTGATCTAGCTCATCACAGAGACCTCTTTAAGGCCTTGCGCATTTTGCAAAGCCACTCTGCTCAATCTTGTCGCGGGTGCATGCAGTTGAACTCCGTCTGGAAGACGGACCAGTAAATGCGGCCCTTGTCTCCGTGGTTCGACTTGAACGACTGACGCGCCCAACTCTTTTGCAGAAAGCAACTGCGACAACACATTGTGCTTGATGGAATAGAATGTGCTCGCGGCGGTAGGAATCGTATGAGCGCAAGCATTCGCAATGCGCGCCCGCTTCGCTAGGCTCAGACCATTTGACTGAGCTACTCTTGCGACTATTTCCCGGAATGTACGTCTGTATACCATCGAGGCCTCCTTCAGGAGGTAGCTCAATGGTCTCTCAAATGGAAAACACTTGATATAGCATGGTAACTACACAATTATTTACACTAACAGTGTCTCTTTACATCTTATATACTCTAAATCCGCCGTTTGATGAGATTCGTAATTCGCTTCAATGTTGGTTTGGAACAACCAGGTAGAACTATTCATCCAAATTATGAACATGTATAGTGGCATTTATTGCTGAACCGAACGAGATGCGCGGAAGCCCCGACCCGGTAGCCGATTAAAATCAGAACCCATTTCAAATACCTGACTGCAGTCAACGATGATTACTCTATAGTACAAAGCGTTGACGATCAGGTAGCAGTATCAATTGTGTCGCCCTTGACTGAACCATTAGTCGTCAACTTCCTCAAATTGACCACAGAGCGACTTGTGGGGGTGGGTTCAACGGCTGAGCATCTGAAGTGCGAATTATTCACCCCAATAAACCAGGGCAATAATCGACCCGCAATCTGATGGTTACTTCTGAGCTTGATCTGCGCCATAATGGATCTGCTTCGAGAGGTATCGGCAGATGAACAAACCAACCTCATTTGTGGAACACCCGAAAGAACGAATGCCTAATCTTGTCCGTGTGGCATTTGTTCCCTTGGCTATAGCGATCAACATCACCCTAGGATCGATTACGCATGCACTGAAGCTCCCCATCTACCTTGATGCCGTAGGGACGATTACAACTACGCTACTGCTCGGATGGAGGGCTGGCGTGTTTGCGGGCGTAGGGAGCTTTTTACTGGCCGGGCTGATCACCAACCCGGTACTTCCATGGTTTTCCGGGACCCAGGCTGCCATCGCCATCTATACGTTCTTGGCAAACAAATGCGGCGGGTTCAAATCATACCCTCGGGCGCTAATCTCCGGCATCGGATTGGGCGTCGTCGCCGGAACAATTAGCGCACCTGTCATAGCGTACCTCTTTGGTGGAATTACTGGTTCTGGCGCGTCGCTCATCGTCGGGTTTCTTTTGTCCTCCGGGCACAAGCTTTTAACGTCGGTCTTCCTCTCTGGAATCGCATCGGAGCCTGTAGACAAGGCAATTCAATGTCTGCTTGCCGTTTGGCTTGTGCGCGGTCTACCTCCCAAGCTCCTAAAGAGCCTAGACCGGCGGAAGTGAGGCACATCACATGCCTTCGCAAAGCATTTGTCCAACGGTGAGAGGGCTTGTAGCGCTCACGGCGCTTGTTGCTACCTTTCTCTGCACGAACCCGATAGTTCTCTTTGTGTGTTGGCTGTTCTTAATGCTGCCAGTTGCATATCGGGTAAAGATTCTCGCTAAGCACCTCCTCTTCTGTGCGGCAGTAGTTGCCCCAATGGCTGTGGGCTTGCTCCTAGTGTGGGGCGTCTTAGTAGGCGCTCCGCCTTCTTCCGCCCCCCACTCCAATCCGGCTGGAGGCTTCGAGTATTCAACGCTTGTGGTGTCGCGCTTACTAGTTTCCACAGCCCTTCTGCAAATCATCTTTCTTAGCCTATCGATGACGGAACTGGCGCAAACTATTTACGGCCTTGGACTCCGTGGAGAGATGTTCTTTATGGTGTTAGGGGCCCTTGCTGTTCTCCCTGAAATCCGCCTTAGGGCCGCTCAAATTCACGATGCCTGCAAAGCAAGGGGGCTTCTTGGAAGACAATCGTTCCTTCAGCGCATACAGGTCTACCCTTACATACTACGTGGTGTTTTCGCGTGGACATTGCGAAGCGCTCAACAGAGATCAGAGACCTGGAATGGTCGTGGAATTCTTGAGGACCACGGACAATGGTCATGGAAAGGTGAGCGATCATTTGGCTTGGAGGCATTACTTCTCTGCGTAGTCGGCGGTTACCTCGTACTGTCAATCTACATTCGGTGCATGCCATGACTATCAACCACAGAATAGACGATGAACAAATCGTGGCACTGATCGGCCCGAATTTCAGCGGAAGAACGCAGTGCCTGCGAGCCGCTTTAGTTGCGGAACAATCGTCTGTCTATATAGGCCCAGAGATTTCAAACCATTTTACCGGTCTCGCACTCACAATAAATGAGGAGCTCACCTGGGGAAGAAGGCCGTCCGATTTGGACATTCGGCTCATAGAAAAGCTTCGATTGGCTCCTCTGCTTGAGATGAATCCATTTTCGATCTCCGGAGGAGAGCAGGCGCTGCTAGCGATTGCAGCTGGTTGTGCAAGCAACCCTGATGTTCTCGCCATTGACTGCGTCTTTGAGCAACTCAGCATGGACAACAGACTCCTGGCAATTAACCTGTTGTCTCAATCTCCACGTCGACCACAGAAGATACGCTTTGTCGACAATCGATTAGGCGAGTATATTTCATCTCTTCAATCTGTAAAGCAATACATCATGCCGACAGCCGTCTTTGAACACGCCGCCGAGACGCCGCACATCGACGCAACATTAGATTCGACTCCTAAACCGCAATCCTGTTCAATCACAATTGATGGCGTCGACTTCTCTTATAAGAAAGGTAAGCGAGTTCTGAATGGTGTGACGTTCGAGTTCAAGCCGGGGCCGGTATATATTCTCCGAGGTGACAATGGCGCTGGCAAGACAACTCTTGCGAAGGTTCTTGCAGGCCTTTTGAGGCCGTCCTGTGGAAGCATTAGAGTGGATGGAAGGCGCGTTGACCTTTGGCGCGAGCCGGGTTCGGTTGTGTCATACCATTTTCAGAATCCCGATCTACAGCTATTGTCCACTTCGGTCATTGACGAATTAAGACTTGGTGGAAGGGCCTTTCGACCACGCAGTAAAGCCGTGCCCGAGACAGCCGCGCTCCTTCAGCTATTTGGGCTCGGGAGCGTTGCAGCGGAGCATCCGCTCGACTTACCTTTCGTGCTGAGAAAGCGGGTCGCAATAGCAGCAGCATTCGCGACCGCTCGGCCGTGGGTCATCCTGGATGAACCAACGTTGGGGCAAGATGCTGCCAACTGTGACGCAATGGCCGCATTCTTTCGGCGCACAGCGGCGTCAGGACAAGGGCTAATAATAATTACGCATTCTGATGAGTTTGCATGTAAAATGTTAGGTCATACTGTGATTATGGAGGACGGCCTCCTCCGAACAATAGGATGAAAGGAGACTTCCAATGACTGCTCGTCAGATATCTCGATGCCCGGTTCGTAAGCTCACTTGGGATGAGCTCGACGCATCCTTGCGTAGCGTGAACAGCGTCGTTGCGGATGGATTCTCTGAGATACGATCTAGCATACGCAATAAAGACAAAGGAACGGCGTTTTTCTCTGTGCGCTATGAATACGGCTCGGTGGTGATTGGACCAAAGGTTCGCGGAGGAGACAGTCAGCTTCTATTGAAGCCTTGCCCGTCAGAAGTTAAGTGTACAAATTGCGATGAACTCTTGACCGCATGTGGAGATCAACTGCCGCTCGGAATAATATTAACACATAATGCAGAGGTATATCTCGACGTTGACCGCGTTGATCACGCAGTCCTGTATCCACCATTCGTCCCGCTACGCATACTGAATCCAGGCGACATCTTCGGTATATTTGAATATCTCGATGAAATCGCATGTTCCTCGAACATACATCGACCAAAAGCGCAATGGAGAGTGTCAGCTGGTACGCGGTCATTGTCTATCTCTTCACCGCTGAGCAATCAGGCTATTGCCAAGAGGGTCTTGGCCCTTTTGAAGGAGAAGGGTATTCAAGATGAGGCGTGGAGCACCCAGGCGAATGTTCTGAGCACAAGATTCGATCAAGACGCTTGGGAATTCATCAAGACAGTCATACGGCTTGTACAAACCGATCGTGGTACTAACAAGGATGAGAATGGCTGGGCTTGCGAGGTGCTTCTCATCCCGGTCTCTTGGTTGCACAGAATGGGATCTGAGACACAGACCCGATTAGCTATGGTTGAGCTTCTATTGTCGCTTTACAGTGCCGGATGGGATCAATCTCTTCATCTGCGTCAGTATCATGCGGATCTCCCACTTGCCAGTGGCATACTAGCGGGGTTTCCGAATACGAACAAAAGTGTATGGCAAGATTTGCA
>JBEKZR010000022.1:0-17807 GCA_049509715.1 Occallatibacter sp.
GAGGCTGCGCCGAACCTGGGGCACCCGGCCGAGGGCGGGGCACAATGGGAACAGGAGCGAGACCCCCTTCGACAGGCTCAGGGCAGGCTTTCGACTCTGCTCAGGGCAGGCTTTGAAAGCCCGCCGCCAGCCCGTTGAGCAGTTCGTCAATCGTCCGCGTCTGATCGCCTCGCGGCTTTTAGCCGGTCGCCCGTTAAAGGTCCGTGTAGGGTTATATCCGAATGGCGGAGAGTGAGCGAAGATGCGGGGCTGTTGTCAAGGCCGGATTTTGCGGAGTCGCAAACGCCGATGCTAATATACGCAAATGAGTTCGATCAGCCGTCGCGAAATGCTGAAGCTCGGTTCGGCCGGTTCGCTGGCTTCGCTCGCGGGCGCAGTGCCTGGAGTTATGGCGGAGGCCCTGGCGGAAGCCGCAACGGCAAGGGTTTCTAAATGGGATGTCTTTGAGCTGAGTCTTCAAGGTCCATCGGCTGGAAACCCGTTTGCCGAAGTCGAGTTATCGGCCGCCTTTGTTCTGGGGCACAGAACCGTCAAGGTAGAAGGCTTTTACGACGGGGCCGGGAGCTATAAGGTCCGCTTTATGCCCGACGAACCTGGCGCATGGACCTGGACGACCAGCAGCAACGCGCCTGCGCTGGATGGCAAGGCAGGCGCTTTCCATTGTGTGGCGCCGGGGCCAGAAAACCGCGGCCCGGTCTCGGTGCGCGATAGCTTTCACTTCGGGTATGCCGACGGCACTCCGTTCGTGGAGTGTGGCACCACCTGCTATGCATGGGCATTCCAGAGCGAGGCCACGCAGCGCCAGACCATAGAAACGCTTGCCGCGTCGCCATTCAACAAGCTGCGCATGTGCCTTTTCCCCAAGTGGTACCTGCACAACCGCAAAGAGCCGCCGTTGTATCCATTCCCGCGGCAGGGCGAGACGAACGATTTCTCGAAGTTCAACGCGGAGTACTTCCAGCACCTCGAACGGCTCATTCTGGAGTTGCGCCACATCGGCGTTCAGGCCGATCTCATCCTCTTCCATCCCTACGACAAGTGGGGCTACCAGTCGATGCCCGCCGAAGTGGACGACCGCTATCTGCGCTACGTCATTGCGCGTTTCAGCGCCTACCGCAACGTGTGGTGGTCGCTGGCCAACGAGTACGACCTGATGCAGGCAAAGACCGCGAAAGACTGGGACCGATATGCGCGCATCCTGGGCGAGTACGATGCGTTCGATCACCTACGCTCGATCCACTACGGCAACCAACCGTACCAGTATGGACGCGGATGGTGCACACATGCGGGCGTGCAGGACTCGAGGCTGATGCTGGGGGCCGACTGGCGCGCGAACTGGCGCAAACCGGTGGTGTTCGACGAGTGCCGGTACGAGGGCAACATTGCGCCCACGTGGGGGAGCCTTTCCGGCGACGCCATGACGCGCCGCTTCTGGCTGGCGGCCGCGCAGGGCTGCTATTGCGGTCACGGCGAAACCTATCTCGATCCGAACGACATTCTTTGGTGGTCGCATGGCGGCGTGCTGCACGGGTCGAGCGCGGAGAAGATCGCGTTCCTCCGCGGGTTGATTGAGGAGACGATTGGGGTGGGGCCGGGGCCGATCGGGTTTACGAATATCGGTGAAGATCCGCCCGGCGCGCGGCGGGCCAACGATGCGGTCATCTTTTATTACTTCGACGAACAGCAGCCGGCCGAGGGCAACTACACGCTGCCCGAAGGGAAGACATACACGGCCGAATATGTAGACACGCTCAAGCTGACGCGCACGCCGCTCCCCGGCGAGCACTCGGGCAACGCCGCAATCAAGTTACCCGGCACGCCGTGGGGCTCTCTCTGGTTCCGGCAGAAAGGTGTAGCGTGACGAATCATTCCGCTCTTTCTGGCACGAACATTATCTTGACAGTTGGACGCGATTTCAATAAAGAAACCATGAAGCGTCTGCATTTGCTTTTGTCCGGGTTATCGTTCCTGGCCGCATCTGTGGCCTTTTCACAGGCCGCGCCGAACCTGGGGCACACGGTCGTGGGTTCTGGTGCACCCGGCCGAGGGCTCTGGGGCACCCGCGAAGGTTGAGCGAAAACAAGAAGGAATCCCGAAACTCTAAGATGTTGCACAGAATCTCCGATCACTGAATTGGAACGCTGAGGTGTTTCATGGATATCGACTACACAGTCGCTCCAGCACTCATTCTGCTGGGCGGGGTTGCGGTGGTCTGGCTCTCGCTCCGCCGCATCTTCTCGCTTCGCTCCAAGGTTTCCCGCCGGTGGCAGCGCGTGGCCGAGCGCGTCATCCTGTCGGCCGTTATTCTTGTTGCGGCCGCCGTGGCGGGCAACGTAAGTTACAACGCCATCGCAGTTCACTGGTTCCGCGGCCACCATCCGCTTCCTGGAACGATCTACCTGGTGGATGGGCACCACATGCGCATGGATTGCACGGGCAGCGGTTCGCCGACCATCGTGCTGGAATCGGGACTGGGAAACGATGGACTGATCTGGGGCGGAGTGCAGCCGGAGCTGGCCAAGACCACACGCGTCTGCTCGTATGACCGCGCCGGAATGGGCTGGAGCGATGCGGTTTCAGGCCCGCGCGACGCCGACCATATTGCCAGCCAACTGCACGCGCTTCTGCTGGAAGCCAAAGTCACCGGGCCCCTGGTGCTGATGGGCCATTCGCTGGGCGGAATCTTTTTGCGCGATTACGCCACGCGCTATCCCGCGGGCATCGCCGGAATGGTCTTTTTGGACGCCACCACGCCCATGCAGAGACACAACCCCGTCTTCAAGGCGGCGGAAGCCAAGCAATGGCCGCCGATATGGGTCCGGTTGACGTTCTACAGAACGGAAATGATCTTGGGCGTGCCGCGCCTGTTTGGAGCCTGCTCACAGCCGGTGAAGGGTTTTGCGGGCGAGGCGGAGAAGTTGGAGGCGGAAGCACGGTGCGCCGCGCCCGTCTGGACCGCGACCCGGGAGGAGATGGACGCTGAGCAATCCAGCCTGGAGACGGTTCATACCGGTCCCTTTGGCGCATTGCCGATCCTGGTCTTTTCCCAAGACCTGGACAATCAAATGCCCAAGCAGAATCCCCCGCAGTTTATGGTGGATGCGCGAAACGCCATGAACCAGATGCAGGAAGACTTGAAGAATCTCTCCACGCGGGGGCGGAGAATCATCGCCAGGGACAGTGGACACGAGATTCAGCTTGAACGCCCCGACTTGATTGAAAAAGAGGCGCCGCTGTTCGTCGAGCAGATTCGGGGAACGGCCCCGGAGCCGACGAACTACGGTTCCACGATCACGGAATAGGATGGCAGGTGAATGGCCCAGACATGGATCATTCACCTGCCAGGGCAGCGGCTGGTCAGATGGAAGAAGCCGCCGCCCGGTTCGCCGACGCCCGGCATCGCGCCGCTGCAAAATATATGACAAGCCGGGCCATATGGTCTATAATACCATCATGAGCGCGAAATGAAGGCCGAACTGCTCTTTCACAAGCGCATGGAGTACGACGATGGCGCAATGGTGGAGATGGCGCTGTGGCGCGTCCCGAAGCCGGTTCCACCGTCAACCCACGGCCTGAAATATTCGCTGTTCTACGGCCGTCCCGGCGTACGCGAGGTTGGTTACGACAATGAGCGGGGCAAAGGCGATCACCGGCATTTTCAGGGCGTCGAGAGTGCCTATGCGTTTACAACCGTGGAGAAGTTGATGGCCGATTTCTGGTCCGATGTGCGGAGATTGCGAGGAACCCAATGAGCGATGTGAAACTCACTGTCGGGGGCGCGATGGAAGACGAAGCATCGCGCCAGTTCATCGACGCCTGGCATCGCGGGGAGCGCGGAGAGACGTTCCATGAGCGCCATCTGGCCTTTGAAAGCTGGGAGGCGCTGGCCCGCGTGCTGACCGGCAAGCGGATGGAGTTGCTGCACTACGTGCGGCGCAACAACGTTACCAGCGTCCGGGCTTTGGCCAAGGCGCTCAGCCGGGATTACAGCAATGTCCATGCGGATGTGAAAGCATTGGCGGGCGCGGGGCTTCTGAATGCTTCGTCCAAAGGAGTGCGGGCCGACTACGACGCCATCGAGACCAGGATTGCGATCTGAGGGCGTCGACCGTTGGACGGGGACCCGCATTTGTGATGCGCATTACATACCGTCCGGCGCGGCTGCCGCCATACTCGTTCCCGGACGATGATTCTCAGTTCGTCAGCAGGGGGTTTTTATGAGCTCGAATACGTCTCGCCGCGAATTTCTCTCCGCCGGCCTCTCCGCGGGCCTGGCGCTTCCGGTCCTGGGCGCGAGTTCGGCGATGGGGCTGGAGAAGCCGTTGGGAGAGCCCGAGGCAAAGGGCGCGGGTTCCCCGGTCAAGCTCGAGTACAGAACCCTTGGCCGCACCGGGCTGAAGGTGACCACGGTGGGAATGGGATGCATGATCACCTCGGACCCCAGCGTGATTACGCGCGCCGCCGACATGGGGATCAACTACTTCGACACAGCGCGCGGCTATCAGAACGGCAACAACGAGCGCATGGTGGGCGCGGCCCTGGGCGCCAAGCGGAAGCAGATCGTGCTTTCAACCAAGTCGCACTCCCCGAACAAAGAGGCGTTGCTGAAGGATCTGGATACGAGCCTGCGGGAACTGAACACGGACTGGGTGGACATCTGGTATCTGCATGCGAAGGGCAGCGCGGAGGAGATTCACGACGACATGATCGAAGCGCAGCAGGTGGCCAAGAAGCAGGGCAAGATCCGCTTTGCCGGCGTGAGCACGCACGGCGGCCAGCAGCAACTGCTGCCCTGGATGGCGCAAAAGGGCGTCTTCGAAGTGGTGCTGACGGGCTACAACTTCACCATGGAGGCCAGCATGGAGCAGGCCATCGCGGCGGCGGTGAAGGGGGGCATGGGCGTGGTGGCAATGAAGGTGATGGCGGGAGGGTTTCGCCCCAGGCCCGGCGTTCCCGCCGTGGAGAAACTGAAGCAGCCAGGCGCGATGCTGGCGGCGCTGAAGTGGGTGATCAACAAGCCCAACGTGGCCACCACCATTCCCAGCATGACGGACATGGACCAGTTGGACGAAAACCTGAAGGCCATGGGGACGCCGCTCACGGCGGGCGACGAAAAGCTGCTGGCCGCGCGCCTGGATGCGATCGGGCCGCTGTATTGCCGCATGTGCGGGAGGTGCGACGGCGCCTGCCAAAAAGGTTTGCCGGTGGCCGATGTGTTGCGCTGCCTGACCTATGCCGACGGCTACGGCCAGTTCGCGCTGGGGCGGGAGCGGTTCCTGGAGTTGAGCGCCGAAGACCAAGCGGCGCGCTGCGGCGACTGCGCCGAATGCACGGTGAAGTGTCCTTACGGAGTGCAGGTAGCGAGCCGCGTGGCGCGGGCCCAGGAATTGTTTGCATGAAGGCCACCGGTCTGCTGCTGACGATCCTGCTGGCCGGCGGGATGGGGCCGGAGATAGTTCGGGCGCAGGTTTATCTGGACTGCCATTTCGCGCCCGGCTGGGAGCCGTCGGGAGCCATACGGCAATTCACCGCCGAAAATCTCTACGACTACAAGGATGGCGCCGCCGAAGGCTACCTGATTTACGGCTTCGCGCGCATGTCGACGATCGACTGCAAGTCGGGCGGGGACACGCTGACCATCGACGTCTCCGAGATGAGCGACGCCGACGCGGCCTACGGCCTGTTCACGGCGAATCGCGATCCCCGGCTGCCCATCGCCAAGATCGGAATGGGGGGGCAGATTCAAGCGCAGAGCGGCCTCTTCGCGAAGGGCAAGTATTACGTCGAAATCGCCGAAGTTGCCGCCAACCCGGAAGCCGATCACACGGGGACGATACAGGCTTTTGCGACCAAGATTGTGCAGCGCCTGGATGGCCGGGAGACGGCTCCGGAGGCGCTGGAGTGGTTCCCCAAAGAGAACCTGGCCAGCGTGCGGCTGATCCCCGAAAGCGTGCTGGGGCTGCGGCTGCTGAAGCGCGGCTACGTGGCGAAGTACACGCAGGGGCAGGCGTTTGTCGTGCTGGAGGTTTCAGCTGAATCCGCCGCCGAGGTTCTGAAAAAACTCCGGGAGCGCTTTGACGGCGCTACGCCGGCAGAGATTGGCGACGAGGCATTCCAGGCCAAGGCACAGTACCTGGACGGGATTTGCGTTTTTCGCAAGGGGCGCTTCCTGGCCGGCTACGCCAACCTGCCCGAGGCCCAGCAAGCTGCTTCCCTGGCAGCGAAACTCGCGGCCCGCATTCCGTAAGAACGCCGGTCTTACCAGGGCAGCGGCTGCCCCAGGTGGAAGAAGCCTCCTGTCGGTCCATCGTCGGGCAGCGTGGCTAGTGCGGCGCTGGTTTTGGCGCCTTCGCTCAACTCCATCGGTGCTTGCGGCCCGCCCATGCCGGTCTTTACCCAGCCAGGGTGCGCCGAATTTACCTTGACCCTGGTGTCGCGCAACTCCCAGGCAAGGTGAACGGTGAAGGCATTGAGCGCCGTCTTGGAGGCGTCGTAGGCGAAGGATTTGGCGTTGTAAATGGAGGAGTTGGGATCGGCGTGCAGGGTCAGCGAAGCGAGAATGCTGGAGAGGTTAACGATGCGCCCGGCGGGGCTCTTCTTGAGCAGCGGCAGCAGCGCGCGGGTCAGCGCCACCTGCGCGAAAAAGTTGGTCTCGAATACCTTGTGCAGCAGATCGGATGGAACCTCGGAGGCAGAGTGCTCGGGACCAGTGCCGGGGAAGACGCCAGCGGCGATACCGGCGTTGTTGACCAGAATGTCGAGCCGGCCATAGCGTGAGTCAAAATAATCATAGGCGGCCTGCGCATCGGCAGCCTTGGTGATGTCGAAGTGGAGCAGGCCGGCGACAACGCCTGCGGCGCAGAGCCTGGCCACGGCCCGTTCGCCCTGCGCCAGATCGCGCGAGCCGATAACGACTTTCGCGCCGGTGTTCTGCAATTCGAGCGCGGTCTGAAACCCGAGTCCGCGGTTTCCTCCGGTGATAAAAGCGATTTTCTGAGACATGGGGAAGCTTCTCCTGTGCTGTTTTGGATACTCCGGTCACAGGAGAAGGTGCAGAAAGTTGAGTCTACTCGCCCTCGCCGGCCTGCGAGATCAGATAACGCTCGTAGCCAAGCTCCGCGATCTGGTGCAACTGGGTTTCAAGCCAGTCGGCGTGGCCTTCCTCTTCCTTGAGCAGGCGGATAAAAAGATCGCGCGTGCCGTTGTCTTTTTCCTCCGCAGCGATGCGGGCGGCCTCGTTGTACAGGGCAATGGCTCCAAGCTCGGCCTTCAAGTCGGACTCGACCATTTCCTTGACGTTTTTGCCGATCGCCAGGGCCAGCGGATCCATGGTTGGCGCGCCATCAAAAAACAAGACGCGCTCGATGAGAGCCTCGGCGTGCTTCATCTCGTCAATGGACTGCTTCTTGATGTGCTTGGCCAGCCGTTCGTATCCCCAGCTCTCGCACATTTCGGAGTGCACAATGTACTGGCTGATGGCGGTGAGCTCCTCGCGGAGCGCGTGATTCAGTTTCTCGATGACCTTCGGGTTACCTTTCATGGCAACGATTCTACAAGAGGCCGGGGCGGCTTGCAAAAGAATTCAGGGAGGGCGCGAAGCGCGAGCGCAGCCAGGCGGCAGGAAATGGCTGCACGGTACAATGCTGTCAGTCAAGGAGGTTTTATGCGCAGGATTCTTCCCGCCGTTCTCGCCGCAGTCTTTGCCGTTGGGCTGGCCGCGCCGCTGGCAGCGCAGGGCGCGCCGCCGCAGGGAGGCGCCGACCAGCCCTACACCATCGAGTACTACTACAAGTGCCAATGGGGCCATCAGCAGGAGTTTCTGCAACTGTTCCTCAAGAACCACTACCCATTGCTCAAGAAGATCGAGAGCACCGGACGGATTCTTTCCGTGAAGATCGAATCGCCGGCCTACCACACTTCGGAGGAGCTCCGCTGGGACTATCGCGTGACCATCCGCTACAAGAACTCGACCGTAGCCACCACCACCAACCCCGACGAAGAGCGCTTCATCAAGGAGTTATGGCCGGATCAGGAGACCTGGAAGAAAGAAGAGCAGCGGCGGTTTGAGATTTTGCTGGGACACATTGACCTGCCGGTTACGGACATTACGCCGGCGAGGCAGTAAGACGCAGTGATCGGAGTGAGCCGTCGCAAGCCAGAACAGGGGAGACAATGGACATCGTTTTTGTGGTTATCGGGATTCTGACAATCGCCGCTGGCGTTTTTGGAAAGAATTTCTACGTTGCAGACGTTATTTCACTTCATGCATATAAGCAGAAAAGTTCGACATGGTCCGGACGGTTGGTTTTCATCTTGGTGGGCGTGTTCTTCATTGCGTTGGGGATCACGTTTATTGTGCGAGCGAAATGAGGGGTCAGTAATCCCTGATCCCTCAATCGTTTCTGTGCCGCCACTGCCGCACCAGGTCTTCGGCGGCCTCGGGCCAGGCGGGAAACTGGAAGTGGAAACCGGCGTCGAGGAGGCGGCCGGGAAGGACGCGAGAGCTGTTGAGCACCAACTGGGACTGGGCGCGCAGCAGGAATGCGCCGATGTGGATGGCCAGCGACGGCGCGGGCAGGCCGTTGGGCACGTCCCAGGCCTCGCGCAGGGCCGCCATGAATTCACGGTTGGGCAGGGGGTTGGGGGCGGCGATATTGAAGGGGCCGCAAAGATCCTCGTGGTGGATGAGAAACTCGACGGCGCGGGCAAAGTCGTCCTGGTGAATCCAGGAGACGAACTGGCGTCCGTTGCCCTGTTTGCCGCCCAGGCCCAGCCGGACAAGGTTGGACAGGACGGCAAAGGCGCTGCCCGGCGAAGGGCTGAGGACGATGGCGCTGCGCAGGGCCACCTTGCGCGTGCGCGGCGTGGCGGAGGCGAAGAAGGCAGCCTCCCAGTCGCGGACGACACGCGCCATGAAGCCGCGTGAGCTGCTCCAGGCCTCGTTACTCCGGGGTTCGGCTCCCATGCGCCCGCCGTCCTCGAGGGCGCTGGTCTCATCCAAGGGCAAATCGACACGATGCGTATCGACGACCCGCTTGTAGAGGGCGATTGCCGAAGCATTCAACCACAGTGTGGGGGGATGGGCGAGTCCGGCGATCACCCGGCCAAGCAGCCGAGTGCTCTGGATGCGGGAGTTATAAATAACCCGCCTATTTTCAGCATGGTAGCGGCAGTTCACGGTGCGGCCGGCCAGGTTGATGCAGACGTCGGCGCCTTCCAGGTACTCGGTCCAGGGGCCGTCATGCTCACCGTCCCAGTGAACGGTCTGCCAGGGCGCCGTATAGGGGCCGCGGGTCAGTACGGTCACATGATGGCCGCGCTCCTGAAAGTGGCGCGCCAGCACCTGGCCCAGCAGTCCGCTGCCGCCGGGCAGGATGATGCGAAGGGGGCGCAGCGGGCGCGGACTCGCGTCTGCAATGGTCTGCATGAATTCAGGGTACAGGGTCAACTACGGCCGGGGAGGAAAGGGATAACCCCTGAGAAACTGCCGCCGGCGGCGTGCATTGACTTCGTGGACAATCAGGATTACCACCAGCCCCACAAAAATCAGCGGAGCGAAAACGATCCAGGCCGGGATAGCGACGCGGTCACCGCCCACGGCGACAGACTCGGGCGCGCGCAAGAGCCCGAAGACGGCCACCAGATCTTTGCCCACCGAGACGTTCTCGCCCAACCGCACCGCCCCGAAGAAGCTCACCAGGTCATCGCCGATCTGGGTGTTTTCATCGGCAGTAACCTTGCCAAAGAAGTCCACCACGTCGTGATTGGCCCTTCCGGCGATATGGACGTTTCCAAAAAAGACGACGACATCGCCTTTCACCTCGCCCTCGACATTCACGCTGCAAAAGAAGCAGATGGCGTCGCCGACAGTGGAGTCGGGAGCGACGCGGATGTTGGAGAAGAGCTGGACCGCATCGCGGTCGGCAAAGGCAGGAGCCGAGGCAGCGGCAAAAGCGGCGGCCAGCAGGCTAACGGCGAAGATTCGCTGAATCATGGTGGGCGTCCCTCCAACGCTACGCACAAAGAGAAGGAAAAGTTCCCGCGACCGGCTGTGGAAATCGGCGCCTGCGGGGAAGCGAGGCGCGGCGCCTGGCGGCCGAAATCACCCCGCAATGCGGCCGATTCGCATTCTACCGCCGTCAGCCGATCCCTGCAGGATTGAGGGCCGCCGTCCAGTCAGCCGGCGAATCCACCAGCACGTCGGGCGGGTTGTCCGCCAGGCTCTGGGGGGCCAGGCCGAAGGTGCAGCCGATGGACCAGACCCCGGCGTTGCGGGCCGTCAGCACGTCCACTTCGCTGTCGCCGATCATCACCGTATCTTCTGGCAGCGCGCCGGCCTCGTCCATCAGCGCGCGCAGCCCCAGCGGATCGGGCTTTTTCGCGGGAAAGCTGTTGCCGCCGTAAACGTGCAGGAAGAAGGGCGCAAGGCCCAGCGCCTCGCAGATGGCCTGCGCCGGGCGAACCGGCTTGTTGGTCAGCACCGACATCGACCTGGCCCTGCCATCGGGAAACCGGCGCAGCGCGGCCAGCGCCTCCAGCACCCCGGCGTAGACATAGGTGAAGTCGAGCTTGTGCTCGCGATAGTAGTCGAGAAAGCAGGCGTAGGCCCGGGCCAGGAAATCGTCGTCCACAGGGGCGCCGTTCCCTTTACCAGTCCCATGCTCCAAGGCTCTGCGGACCAGCATCTGCGCGCCGTCGCCAATGAAGCCGGCCACCACCGGATCGGGCAGCGGCTCACGCCCGAAGTGCCGCAGCGTGGCGTTCACGCTGTTGCAAAGATCCCGAGCAGAGTCGATCAGCGTGCCATCCAGATCGAATACCAGGAGTTTAAGCCGTTGGACGGGAAGAGGGCGAAGGAAACGAACCATGTTACCAGTGTAACGGGAAACAGCTGAAATCATGGAAACCGATAGCGAGCATCCACGCGCGGGAAGGGAATGGAGTCGGCGCGGATTTACTCTTTTGTGGCCGGGCCGGCTGCCCTATTACCGCTGTAACCCATGTATTCACATTGTTTTGAAAATCCTAAGTTACACAGTAACTCCACACATAGCACCTTAGTAATCATCCCGTAACACCTGCTTGCCACCAAGCGAGGCCTAAGTGGTATTTACCGTTTCTACAGTATAATTAACCTATTAGAAGCGGATACTCCCCCCAAGAGCCGCACTGGGAGGGTAAACACCGCAGGAAGAGCAGCTGTTGTTCTGCTTGCCCACTGAAATAGGATCGGGTCGATTTGAACTATTTCCGTGCCGAAGAGATTGATTGGCCGGAATTTGCCGATGAGAGCCGTAAGGGATTGAGGGTGACAATGCCGGTATTTCGTGATTCAACGGCCAGGAAAACCGGTAACCAGCAACCGGCAGCGGGGCGCTCGCAGGGGGCGCAACGCAGCATGGAACCGGAAAAACATTGCGCATACAACGAGACGCGGGAACGCTTTCTCGGCTCGGACGTCGAAGCCGGCGATTTCTCCGTTACGAGCCTCGACGCCCGGCTTCCAACGCTAGAGCCCAAGTCGGGCGCGGGCCTTTGGCTGATGCCATTCCGAGGCATCTCCCCGTTGGGCGTGCGCGTCCCCCTCGATCTGATTTATCTGGACCGGAATTGCGGAGTCCTTGAAGCAGTCGAGTCTTTCCCCATCTTCCAAGTTTCACCTTTATGCCCGTCCGCCGCAAGCGTCCTGGTGCTGCCAGCCCACACGATCGAGTCGACGCAGACGCAAGCGGGCGATCAGGTATGGGTCTGCGAACCCGAAGAGATGAAGCGCCGCCTGGAGCGGTTGCCCAGTTCAAAGGCCGATGGCGGCGCGGCGCAAGACGCCGCTCCTTCGCAGGACGAGGCAAACCACAGCGTCCATGGGCGTTTGCTGCAATTTGAGGATCGCGTCAGTCAAAAGCGTCCCAATCAGGACTCTCCGATTGCGGACCGTCCCCAGGAGGACGGCACCCAGGCTCAACCATCGCCCGGGAAGGGCATTGCAGAACCGGGAATGAAGAACATCAAGCCCGCGAAGAGCTGGTTGCAGCGCTTGTTGTCTCCCGATCCTCCCGAACCGAGGAAAAATCTACGGGAGTCGTTGCCTGGCCTCGCTGCCTATTTCTGGACCGGCGGCGCCTCACAGGAGCACGGCATTGAGATATCAGTCCGACCGGGTTGTACGTGTTCACGGACGAGCGCTGGTATCCGGGAACCGTGGTACGGATGACACTCACGGATCGCAGGGAACCGACCGTCGAACGTTCGATCACCGTAAATGCGTGTGTCGTCCGCTGGGGCAACGACGGCGTTGGTCTCCAGTTTGTCCTGCAAAACGCCAAGAATCGGCGCCCAGGGCAGGCTCCTGTGGTTAACGGCATGGTTCACGGCGTGGACCAATGGCAAGTCGATGAATTCCTTCAGCGGCTCAGAAGCGGCAAAAGCTAGAGCCGGTCGCCCAGGTTTCGCTTCTAAGGCCTGGCAGAGCGCGGACCCCGAAGCCGCAGATCTCGGCAACACCCACCCATCAATGCGATCATGTTTGCGCGGGCCGAATCGATTCGACCCGTCATTCCTGTTTTCCTGAAAGGAATTCCGGCGGTGAAGAAGCACATGACACTTCTGGCGGCGATTCTCGCCATCGGCGTTGCGCCCATGAGCCTGGCGGCCCAACAGCCCGCCGCGCAGAACCCGGCGGCACGGCAGCAGGCCGCAAAGTTCAGCGTATACGCGCCTGCCGAGCGGATTCCCAACCTCGACGATCTGAAGAGCCAGCTCCGGCAGTACCACGACTGCACCTGCAAGTGCGGCTGCTACGGCAAAGACCTGGACCGGCAGGCGGATCGAGCGATCGATTATCTGCGCATTCGAGCGGCCCGCCGCCAACCCCAGGAAAAGCCGGCGCTGGTGCTCGATATCGACGAAACGACGCTCTCGAATTACGAGGAGATGTTGAAGGCGGGCTTTGCCAACGACAGCAAAGCCTTTGCCGCGTGGGTGGATACAGCGCAGGCGCCCGCCATCGCCGGCACGCTACGCCTCTACCAGGAAGCGCAGCGGCAGGGCGTCAGCGTATTCTTCCTCACCGGCAGGGCGGAGGCGCAACGATCCGCGACCGAGCAGAATCTTCGCAGCCAGGGCTTCACAAACTGGCAGCAGTTGATCATGCGACCGCCCGCGCAGGCTTCGTGGACCGCACTCAGGTACAAATCGGCGGCCCGCGCAACCATCGTGGCGCAGGGATACAGAATCATTGAGAGCGTCGGGGACCAGTGGAGCGACCTGAAGGGAAACCCCGTGGCGGAGTTTTCCGTGAAGTATCCCAATCCGTACTATCTCATTCCGTAGGAAAGGGAAGGGCAAGGGAAAAAAGACAGGCGAGGCCCTCCCATGGAGCCAAACAGGCCTCGCCTGCGGAACAAACTTGCGCGGCCGGGAGCGATGCGGCCGGCTCAAGCCCCTGCTCCCCGCCGACTGACAACTCAGTGAACGCGAATGTCGCCGGAGCCGGTTTCGATGCGCACCGTGGGGCCGCCGCCGTTCAGCTTGCCGGTGATGTGGTGATGATCGGAGGAGCCCTGCGTCAGCATCTCGCGGTCGGTGTGAATGCTGCCCGAACCGGTTTCAGCGTCCAGCGTGAGGGGCGCGTCGCCGGCCCAGAAATCCACGCTGCCCGAACCGGTCTCAAGGCGCCAGGAGTTGGCCGGCGTGCCGCCCACCTTGATGTTGCCCGAGCCGGTTTCAGCGTGCAGGCCGCCGTGCAGATTGCGCAGTTCGATATTGCCCGATCCGGTTTCGGCCTTCACATCGCCCTGGCCGGTCTGCTCGGCATAGATGTTTCCCGAGCCGGTGCCGACGGTGAAGCCTCCGTGCAGCCCGGTGGCGTGAATGTTGCCCGAACCCGTGTTCAGCTTCGCGTTTTCGCCGATGCCGTCGTCGGTCACGTTGCCCGAACCGGAACCGGCGTCGAGGTACGCGTCCGCCGGCGCCTGAATCTCATAGTCGATGCTGATGTTGTGCAGGTTTTCGTGGCGCCCGCCGATGCGGACGATGTTGCCCGTCTGCTCGATGGGCGGATTGGCCGCGATCTCGCGCACCCGTTCCTCGCTGCCGCCCCAGCCGGACTTTACCCGGCCGAAGATATGCACCTGGTTGCCGGAGCCTGGCATGAGGTGAATGTTGCCCGAGCCGGTCGAGACCGAAAGCTCCACTCTGCCGTTTACCGTTAAGTTGCGCTCGAAGGTGGCCTCCGAGCCGAGCGCCGGAACCGCCGCCAGCGCCAACGCCGCCGCTACTACAAGAAGATGCTTCATCG
The DNA here is from genome assembly GCA_049509715.1 of Occallatibacter sp. GTDB lineage: Bacteria > Acidobacteriota > Terriglobia > Terriglobales > Acidobacteriaceae > Telmatobacter. The sequence goes on from JBEKZR010000022.1 coordinate 14,297, forward strand.
TGCTCCTTTCGCAGTTGTCAGTGGTCAGTAGCCAGTCTTGCCAGCTGACTGGCGCATCTGTCGTAAACTCCTTTCGTACCGGGGTTGCAGAGATGCTGAATGCCTTAGTCCCGTGTTTCCAGAAGCATCTCGTTTGCCAAAGCACGAATGACTTGAATCCTTTTTGAATCAGCAAACCAAACCGCTCGGCCCGCTTTGGGTTCGCTCCACAGTGTCCGGTTTTGAACACCCGATTGCGAGATCGGACAGTTCTTTTCAAATCTCGTTACGGATCAGTGACCACGGTCCGATGTTCACTGACTACTGCTGCAATACCACCTGGTCGCCTTCCTTCACCCCGCTCAGGACCTCGGTGACCGAGCCGTTGGAAAGTCCAACCTTGACCGGAACCTTGCGCTGGCCGTCCTTCTGCCTCTTGTCGGGAATCTCCACCGACGCATTCTTCTGGTTGTCGTACATGACCGCATTTTCCGACACCGTGAGCACGCCCTTGTGCTCGTCCAGCAGAATCTCGGCGTTGGCCGTCATGTTGGCCTTCAACTCCCCGCCGGGATTGTTGATGGAAACCCGCACCTCAAAGGTGGTCACATTGTCCTTCTCCACGCCCAGCGGGGCTATCTTGGTCACCTTGCCGTTAAACGTGCGGTCGCGGAAGCTCTCCACCTTGATGCGCGCCGGCTGCCCCAGGTATACGTGGGCAATATCGGCCTCGTCCACCTTGCCCTGCACATAAACCTCGTTGACGTCGCCCTCTGTCATGATCAACGTGGCCGTGGAGCCAAGCACCAGAATCGAACTGACCGCGTCTCCGATCTCAACGTCCCGGGAGAGAATCACCCCGTCCATAGGCGCGACGATGGTGGTGTAGCTGAGCTGCTCCTCGAGTTGTTTGAGGCTGGCCTGGCTCTGCATCACCTGGGCCCGCGCCTGCTTGAGCTTGGCCGTGTCGACGCCTAGCTGCGCCTTGAACGAGTCGCGCCGCGTCAGCGCCGCCAGGTAGTCTTTGTTGGCGTCGTCCAGCGCCTGCCGGCTGACTACGCCCTCCTTTTGCATCTCCATATTGCGGTCCAGCGTGGCTTTATACATGGGCAGGTCCGGCGCCGCCGCGTTGACCTTGTCCTGCTCGATATTGGCCTCGTAGGTGGTCACATTGGCCTCGGCCGAGGCCAGTTGCGCCCGCTGCGCCTCCACCTGCGCCTGAATCTCCTGCTGGTCCAGTTGCGCCAGTTCCTGGCCCTTGTGGACCACATTGTTGATGTCCACATAGAGCTTTTCGACGATCCCGGAGGCCTTGGACTTCACCTCGACCTTGGTGATGGGCTGAATCTTTCCCGTGGCCACCACCGATCTTGCCACATCGCCGCGCGTCACCTTGGCCAGCTTGTTGGGATCGATGGCCGTACCCTTGTAAACCCGCGCCAGCGCTATTCCTGCGAACAGCACTATCACCACCACCCCAATGCCCAGCCAGATCCAGAATTTTTTGCTCTTTCGCGATGCAGCCACCGGAAACCCTCCACAGGTTAGATATGCCGCAGCTCTCCACGGCACGGAAAAAATCGAAGCAGCAGAGCTTAAGAATCAGACGGCGCCCACTCCCCGCCGTCACCCGTCTGCCTGTTCATACGCAACCCGCCGCCCCTTGGTTCCAAAATCTCGGGGCGGGCTAGAATGACCGCCGATCGCTGTGGAATGCTATCCTCCAGAGCGAGATGCACGGTCTTTCGCTGCTCGAATTTGTCGCCGTGGCCATGCTTATCCTGGCCAACGCCTTCTTTGTGGCAGCCGAGTTCGCCCTGGTCTCCATCCGCGACACCCGCATCGAGCAGATGCTGGCCGACGGCGCTCCCGGAGCCCGCGCCGTGCGCCGGTTGCAGCAGGACCTGGACGACTTTCTGCCCGCCGTGCAACTGGGCGTCACCCTCTGCTCACTGGCTCTGGGCTGGCTCGGCGAGCCGCTAGCCGCCCGAGTTCTTCTGGGCTGGCTGGGCGCGCTGAACCTCAATCAGGCCTGGACCGGCCTCTACGCCCACATCATCGCCGTCGCCCTGGGCTTCGCCGTCATCACGTACTTCCACGTGGTGGTCGGCGAACTGGTTCCCAAGTCCCTGGCCCTGCGCCGGGCCGAGGCTCTGGCTGTCGCCGTCGCCCCGCCCATGCTCGTATTCATGGCTCTGGCCCGTCCCGCCGTGCACTTGCTCAAGAGCTCAGCCGCCGTCATCCTGCGCGGCTTCGACATTCCCATGACCGAGCGCGCCCAGGTCCACTCGCCCGAGGAACTCAAGCTGATCGCCACCGCCGCCCGGCGCATGGGCCTGCTGCCCAAATTCCAGGAAACCCTCATTCACCGCGCCCTGGAACTGGACGAAGTCTCCATCCGCGAGATCATGATCCCGCGCCAGAAAATCTTCTCCCTGCCCTCGAACATGCTGGTTGAAGAAGCCAGCGCCAAAGTGATTGACCGCAAGCACTCCCGCGTCCCGGTCTACGACGAAACCCGCGGCCCCGAGCACATCGTCGGCGTGGCCTACTCCAAGGACCTGGCCCGGCTGATGTACTTCCACAGCGACGCGCGACTCCCATCCCAGCACCTTCAGCCGCTGCAAAGCCCGCCCGACCGGCCAGGTCCGCCATTCGTGGAGCTGAAACTCTCGCAGGTCATGCGCGACGTTCTAGTGGTTCCAGAAACCAAGAGTGTCCTCGACTTAATCCGCGACTTCCAGCAGCGGCGGCGCCATCTGGCCATCGTGGTGGACGAATACGGTTCCACGGTGGGCCTGGTGACGGCCGAGGACGCCATCGAACAGCTCACCGGAGAATTGGAAGACGAGTTCGACTCGCCCGCCCTGCCCGTCCTGACTACCGCCTCGGGAGCGGTGCTGATGGACGGCGGCGTGAACCTGCGCGACCTGGAAACCCAGATGCAATGGAGCCTGCCCCGCGAGGGCGGCGTCGAAACCCTGGCCGGCTTCCTGCTCACGCGCCTGGGCCACATTCCCGAAGCCGGCGAATCGGTAACCCATGAAGGCCGGCGGCTCACCGTGGTGGAGATGGAGGGACGGCGGATCAGCAAAGTGCGCGTGGAGGCGGTGGAGGAGAAGCAGCCGGTTGCGGACTGAATCCGAGACGCAGCGGGCTGCCGGGCGCTAACCCCTCTTGAGCGGGGCCAACATGTTGCTTTGGGCCTAACGAATATCCGCATCGTGCCGATAGAAGGAATGGCGGTCTGCGGGCCTGTGCGCGACCCGGCAAAATTCCAATGGGCGTCTCGTCCGTTGGCCGCCCTGGCAGTACACTGTTTCCGGAGCCGGAGGAAGGCAATTGACAGACAAGAGCAAGCGGAAACACCAGCACGCGGACGGGAAGGAAAAACAACCGGGCGGCAAAAAGCATGCTCAGGCGCTGTTGCCGCCAGAGAACGCCGGGGCCTTGCGCCTGGGCAAGGACTGCGACTACGAGCGCGAACTGCGCCGCCTGCAGGTTGAGCTGGTCAAGCTCCAGGAATGGATTC
>JBEKZR010000220.1:0-6198 GCA_049509715.1 Occallatibacter sp.
TGTAGATCACGTTCGAGAAGAAGGAACGGTTTCGAGCCAGCCCTGAATAGTACGTAGTGCCCGAGGATGAGATGGCTGCCTGAATCTCTTTGGCGAACGGGTTATCGGTGCCGTAGCCTGCGTTCATCTCCACTTGTTGACCCGCCCTTGCCTTCAGCTGTGCCCACCCGCCAACATCGTCCAAGGCGTGCACAATCTCAGTTGTGCCGGGGTATTCATAGTAGTAGTTCACATAGCCACCACCGCCAAGTCCGGCCAGCGCCTGCCCGCGATACGCATTGGCAGTCATCTCAAAATACCTGGTCAAAGGCAATCGCAGGTCCATCGCGCCAGCCCATGCGTCGAAGCGATCGCCGCCCGCCGTCCGGTGCGGGCTGAAGTAGCCTCCCGCGCCGATCTCCGGCCCAAAGCCGTTCTCGCCATGCAAGAATGCTATTCGCGCCTCCGTTCCCGGCCAGCGGCTGCGCTCCGTTTGCGTCACAGGCGAGGTACTTGAAGTTGATCCCAGCAGCTGCGGGTCGGAGGTATCGATCAGCGCCGCCTGCGCCTTGATGCGCGAGGAGTCCGAAATTGCAAACTGCTGCGACACGCCGATCTGCGGACTCCAATTCCATAGATTCCCCGCCCACGCCAACTCCGGTTGTGCTATGGCGACCAGGGAGGAAGGTTCGTTGGGCTCGAGGATGGTACGATCCAACTCGACAAAGGCCCCCGTGTTCCGCCAATCCAATGCTGCATGCGCAGTGCGCAGCCGCAGAATCCCGCTGGCTGCATAGTTCGACTGCGTGCTGTTCGCGAAGAAATCCACGCGAAGATCCGCGTGGCTGGTTGCATCGAACAAATGCGGTCCGCGCGCATCCAGCCCCAGTACGGTCTGCCGCAATGAAAGCCCCGTGCTGCCCGGGCCTGGAATTGCATAGGCCGGTGACGCGGAGATGTCTACCTGTCTTGTGTTCACGAAGCCGTTGAACAGAAGCAACCCAGTCACCTTCAGCGGATACTTAGACTCGGTCTCTACTTTGGTCAAGTCATGCGTCGCGATCTGTGACTCCTCAACCGCCTGCCGTTCTCGAATCTCCTCAAGCGATGCGGTATTGACGGCGGGAGCCTCAACACCGGCGGCATTCGCAGTTTTCGGCTGTGTTGCAGGCGGAGTAACCGCTTTTTCTGCCGCCATCTGCTGCTGTAGCGCCGCTAGTTGCTGACGCAGTTCGAGCAGTTGCTTCTGGTAGGCTTCCATCTGTGTTTGAGCCTGCGCAACGGCGGCTGTCAGATGCTCTATTTTCTGCTCTATCGTTTCCGTTGCGGTAGTTTGGCCGGCGTCACCTTGCGCCCACACAAGACCCCTCTGGCAACAGAGAGACAGGAACACCACAGCAAACACTAATGGCGCTCCCTGCAGACAGTTTGAAAAGATCCGTGTTTCCCCAGCGTGTTTTGGATTGGATTTCATGACGTCAGTACAGTGCTCCGTGGAGGGTTGGCATCCCTCGTTGCTTCCGTTAAATGCCGTACTAGGGTCAGGCGAAAGATTGTCTCGCCCGCCCGGCTGCTCACCAGCTTTACGTCGCCGTCATGTTCGCGCGCCACGCTCCAAGCCAGCGTCAGCCCCAAACCTGTGCCCTTCTGCTTCCCTTGGCTCACAAACGGGTCGAACAGGTTCTCGCGAATCCCTTCGGCCACGCCGGGACCGCTGTCAACAATGGTTACACCTACGGTCTCGTTTCCGGCATCCAAAAAGATTTTCACTTCGCGCAGCCCCGCACTCTTTCTCGCTGACTGGCAGGCATTGAGCAGCAGGTTGTAGATGGCGCGCTCCACCTGCTTGGCGTCCACCGCTGCCGTTGTGTCGGCGTCGGTCTTCTCCAGCAGCAGTGTTACCCGCTCTGCATCCGGATGCGTCTTCACCAGCGCCATCGCCCGATCTACCAGCGAGGACATAGCGGCCGGGACCCGCTGGAGAGCAGCTCCCGTGCGGCTGAATATCAGCAAGGAGTCCAGCATGTCTGTTGTCCCATTCACCGCAAGCCGGATTTCCTCGAACATCTCTGCCCGCTCGCTTGCCGGAAGTACCGGCGATGCCAGAAACTCCGCATTTGCATAGACTGCAGCCAGATAATGCCGCAGATCATGCGAAACCGAGCTCGCCATGCGTCCGATCGTTGCCAGCCGTTCGGACTCCAACAAGCCACGATTCTTCTTCTGAATCTCATCGCGCATTTGCGCGAATACACGGCTCAGGTATCGCACTTCCTGCGTGCCATCCGCTGGCAGCCAATGCTGCCGGTCGCCCTCGCCGAAAGCCCTCACGCCAGCCGCCAGCAGTTCCAAAGGCCGCGTAACCATCCGTGCAAGCAACAACATCAACACTGTACCGGCAGCCATCGCCAGCAGGCTCACCCAAAAGACCAACCGGTTGATCTCCCGCTCCGCGCGATCCGCGGCATCGAAGGACTTCATGACCACGAGCCGCAGAGGCGTACCCGCTCCGCCAGTCATGTCTTTGCTTGCCGTCAGATATCGCTCCTGGCCAACCATTGCAATGGCCGAGCTGCCGTCCTGTTGCAGCGAACGCGCCATGTCACGAAAAACGTACTGCTTTTCATTTGACAGCGTGCTCACGGCGACTGCATTGCCCGAAAAAAAGGCCGCCTCTGCACCCGCGCCGCGCCCTACTTCGCGAAGAAATCCTCGGTCGATCGCATACCCGCTGATCACGTATCCTAGCAGCGCTCCGGTCGCCGGGCTGCCGAAATAAAGCGGCCGCACGGAATATTCAAAAAGCCGCCCATCGCTCAAAAGATAGTGTTTGGATGGGTCCACGATCACCGTTTGGAGGTCGCGCTTCAAGATATCGGTGTTCTCTGCGCCCTGCGCGTATGCAGCCTGCACCCGGTGATCACCATCCGCCAGGGCGAACAGGTCGTTGCCGCTGGTCTTCCAAAAATCCACGGCATCATCCGCAATGGTCCGCGGATCGTTCGTCGTCATCAGCGCCTTCAGGCTCGGTAGAGCGGCCATCAGGGCATTTTCGCGTTCAAGTGCAGCCAAACGCCCCGCTTCCAAGTCCTGGAAAGTTTCCACGGAATGCCCCAGGTCCGCCTCAAGGTTTGCATGCACCTCCCGACGTAACTGGCTGCGAATGATGTACAGGCTTGAAGCCGTGGTGCCAGCGATAATCAGCACCAAAGAGGTCAACAACAGTATCCGTGTCCGGATTCCTGGCCCGTGTTTCTCGATTGACACAGAATCCTTTCTCTTACGGGATAAATTTGTATCCCGCGCCATACACGGTCTTCAGATAGCGCGGATCGGCCAAGTCCGGCTCCAACTTCTGTCGCAGCTTCAGTATTTGGTTATCGACAGTTCGCGTCGTCGGATACGAGTTATATCCCCACACCGCGTTCAGCAGTTCCTCACGGCTCAGGACGCGCTCTGCGTTTTCGACAAAATATTTTAGCAGTTTGAACTCGTGTGCGGTGAGTGTAATCGGCTTGCCGGCACGCCGCGCACTCATCTTGGCAAAATCGATCTCGCACTCGCCAAAACTGCATGTGGCAGTCGTGGCCACTTGCTTCTGCGGCCTCCGCAGGGCTGCTTGCACCCTCGCCATCAGCTCCCGTGGACTGAACGGCTTAGTCACATAATCGTCCGCACCCAGTTCCAGCAGCAACACCTTGTCCGCTACTTCGCTGATCGCGCTCACCACGATGACCGGCACACCAGGCTGCTCGGCCTTCATGATCTTGCAAAGATCGCGTCCAAAGATGTTGGGCAGCAGCAGATCAAGTACCACAGCCGATGGCTTGACCGAGCGGAATGCATCCAGTCCCGCCTGGCCATCGCCGCACACGGTCACACCATAGCCCTGCTCGAGGAAGATCCTTTGCAACACCTTCTGGATGTGCGGGTCGTCTTCGATGACAAGAACCTGCGTCCGCGCAAGGTGAGTCTGCGTATCGACAACACTGGAATCCTTTACCGCCTTCTCGCTTTGCACCATACCCTCCATTGTCATCCAATTGCTATCTCACTGAAACAAAAGGTATTTGAAATGAGAATGTCGTGACATTCGCACGACCGGATGTTTACCTTTCCTCGGCCTGCAGAAGTCGCCCGCACTTCACTCGCAAACATAATATCGTGCTTTGCCGCCCATGCGAACCTCTCATTGCCGGGTGAAGGCTCTCGGTCCTGCCGGCCACCCGGGCCATCGGCCCGGCGCTCGGCCAGCCGGTCTTTGCCACTGCCCGCTCCCGCGTCCGACTACGGTTGCGCCGGCGTGCGACGGCCTGCCGGTGAAACCAAAGTTCCGAAAAGAAGCGCCGCGGTCAGCGCCAGCGCGGCAATCCCCAAAAGCACGTGCGGGTACCCAAACCGCACCAACAATATCCCCGCGCCCGCCGTAGCGCAGGACTGAAGCAGCGCATTGCAGAACATCGTCATCGCTGATGCCGAGCTGCGCTCCTCGTCCGGAACCTTGCTCATCAGCAAGTTGTACAGCCCCGGGGAGCTCATCCATTGCGTTGCGGAAAAGCTCAGGTAGAGTGCCACCGCCAGCCTTCGGTCGTAGGTTCCTGCCAGGCACCCAATAGCCGCCGCTGTGGCAACCTGTGTTGCAACGATCCCATTCACAAGGCCCAACCAGCGAAAGACCAGCGGTGTCAGCAATCCCACACACAGTTGAACCACCTGCGCTGCTGAAAAGATCAGCCCAATCTGCGCGAAGGGAATATGAAGATCCTTCGACAGATACACATTGGCAAATGGCGTAAACGAGGCCAGCACAGCCGTCCACAGCGCCATCGACGGCAAGAACCGAAGCAGGAAAGGACTCATCTTCCAAGGCTGATTCCTGGTCTTGTTATGGGCCTGCGGCTCGTTCTCTGGCGACGGTAAGCGCAGGAGCATCAAAGGAATCAACCCTATCCCTGCAATACCGCACGCAACCATCAGAATGAGCCGCTTGACATCCGCATCCTGCATCGCATACCCGGCCAGCTTCAGCCACTTCGGCAGATAGCCGCTTACCAACCCGCCCAATGCGCTAGTGCCTATGCTCACCGAAAAAATCAGGCTGAATGCAGATGCGCGGTTCTCCTCCGTCGTAAGCCTTGCCAACGCTGGCAGGAAGCAGACTCCCCAGATGCACATCGCCAGCCCGGCCAGAAACGCCAGGCCGATCTGCGCCCACTCCCACATCGCCGTAGTCCGCATTGCTCCCAGTATCGGCGCGGCGATCAGGCAGAACATCAGCAGCGGGCGCAACCCGGTCCGGCGCGCAAGCCAGCCGGCCGGCAGGGTTCCGATGACCGACCCCAAGGTTAATGCGCCGCCTACCAGGCCGATTGCTCTCTCATTGAAGTGAAAGTCCAGAAGGTACAGGTTGAACAGGAAAAAGTAGACCGAGAACCCGAAGTCGAAGAAGAACGCGACCGCAAAGAACACCCAGAAGCTCCGGCCCAGCTTTTTTTCCAGCAACCACCCAGCCGGCCTCCGCCAGATGGAAATGCCGCTGGCATCGGCTCGCCCAGAACCGTGCAGTTGCTCCACTAGCGCCCCTCCCGCACCAGCGTTCCCAAACGCCGAACTGCCCAGTCCAGGTCGCTGTAACGCAGTTCAAAGACTTCCGCTGTCAGCAATCGCTCCAATGCGGCGTACTGCGCGGCAAGCGACTCAGCCGACCCGAACAATACTTGCCGCATAAAATACAGCGCCACGTCCTTTCGATAGGGAACCAATTCCGGAGGGTCGGGGACGCGCCGGTTGAGGAAGACCAGGAAGTCCACCTGCGCCGTAGGCGCACAGACCATCCCGGACATCGGCGCCGTCGGCAGCACGATGGATGGCTTACCTGCTGCGCGCGGCGTAATCTCCAGCCCTTCCAGCTCGGGAAACAGTTTGGCCGCCGAAGGGCGAAAACGTACCTGATGGCAGTTGCCGATGATCAGACGATCCTTGGCGTCGTTGAGCAGGGAACTTGCATCGTCTGAGACATAAGTCCATCCGGCGCGCGCGCACGCATACGACAAGGTCGACTTGCCTGCGCCTGAGTCGCCACACAGTAGCACCCCCCGGCCGTTGAGCGCAACACATCCCGCATGTACAGGTGTCGCGAACCTGGATTCAATGTGGCAATGCGGCGCGAATCCCAGGAAAAAATAGCCCAGATAGCTGCTATGTTTCTCGGCGGCCCGC
>JBEKZR010000221.1:0-6172 GCA_049509715.1 Occallatibacter sp.
CAGTGTTGCCGGCGGCGGCAGCGCTGCGCCGCACTCCATAACTTCCGGGGTAAGCATATTGTCGTAAAGCGAAAAGTAGAGATCGATCTGCTGCGTCGGGAAAGCCGCGGTCGTCGAAAATCCGATCAATAGCGCCGAGCCAGGCTGCGGATTTTGACCAAGCGGATAGAACCACTGGCCTGCATTATTGTTCCGGCTGGTAAGGTTCGAATAAGCAAAGCCATCGAAGCTCTGAATCGCGGTAATTGCCGGACCGATGGCGATGAGCGAAGTGTCCGTCTCAAACACGATTGGCTGGCTTGAACTGCTGCTTCCCGCAGCCGCCACCTGCGTGCCCTGCGGCACAATGGCATACGAAAGATCAGGCCGCGCCAGGTTGAATGTCAGATTCGCCACCGCAGGCTGCGCCGGCTGCAGCTCAATGCCAAGCAGTTGCAGAAACTTGATGTAATTCAGATCCGGAACTTGGTTGATGCGGTAGATGAGAATCTCCGTCATCCACGCAAACAACTGCACCAGCGTCATGCCCGGATCGCTGTCGTTGAAGTTCGTCCACTCCGGCGCGTAACGCGGAATCAGCGTCTTGGCCTGCGCCACAATGTCGGCGTATTGGCGGTTGTCCAGGTTGGGTGCTTGCAGCGGCATCTCTAACCTCCCGTCCCTTCTGTCACATAGAACGGAAAGACCATGTTGTTCATGGCGTTATTGGCGCGAATCCTATAGTCCACGCGGATCAGCAGCATATTCGCCTCATCCGGCGCGGCGCTCACCGTCACATCCAGCACATCGATGCGCGCCTCGCCCTGAGCCAGCGCCTGCTTCACCATGTGCTGAATGTTGGTCTGCGTCGTCGAGTTGTTCGGAGCAAATACCATGTCCTGCATCCCGCATCCAAAGCTCGGCAGCATCTGCCGTTCGCCCATCGCCGTGCTCAAAATAATCCAGATCGATTCCTGAACGCTCTGTTCGCCTTCCGACCACGAGAGACTCCCGGAGGGATTCACGCGCACGGGAAACTTCCACCCCGTGCCGAGATACGTTCTGTCCAGAGACGTCGCCATGGGTTCTTCTCCCCTCTTCTAGGGCAGTGACTGCACCAGTTGCTTCAGCTGCAGAAGCATTGCGTCCAGCTGATCGACCGCCTGTGTAATCTCCGCAAGCGTCTGAGCTCCCGGTATCTGGCCAAGCGAGGGGAGCTGAATCGGAACGGGGCTGAGCTTGAGCAGCGGTTGCATAATCTTGAAAAGCGCTTCGACGACCTGGATTGCCTGCATGATCTGCTGCATCGCGGTCTGCGCGTTGTTGCTGGCGCACTGCAGTGACGCGAGCATCGCCGGGTTCCCCTGTGCAGCCGAGAAATCAATCTTCGCCTGAATATCGAGCACACTCTTTATCGCGGCGACAAAGCACTCCAGATACCCGATGACCAGCAGCAAGATGCCCTTGATGGTCTCGAGAATCGATATCGCTGGGATTGCGATCGAGATGCAGTCCTTCATGTCTGCGATCGACTTGAGCACGTCTCCAGCGGCCGATACGGCGCCGAAAGGTCCCTTGGTGAAGGAGGTCATGAACTCCTCCAGCGACCCAATGACGCCAAGAATTTTGAGAATGCAGGTGAGTGAGCCGAGGAACGGCATCAGCTGCACAAAGAGACTGTGAATGAGCTGGCAGTCGGTGGGCGGACCCTTTGACAGGTCCGCTACCGCCTGCAGCTCGAAGCCGAGTGGCAGCGAGATGCTGGGCAGCGGCCCAATCGATGGGATTGCCACGCACGGAACTTGCACGTTTGCGCTCAACTCGTCGTCCCTTTCTTCCTTCCCTGCTCACTTGCGCGCTGCCTAAATCGGAGAGGCGCTGATTGACACCGGCCTGTTGTTGATCGTGATCGTCGGCGCGCTCAGCGTGATTGATGAATCGCTTTGAATCACGATTCCCGTATTGTTGATCTCCACAATGTTCATCGAGCCGTCTCCGCGCGCGTACTGCAAGCGAATGTAACCCTGGTCTCCGCCAGAAACCGGCGGATCGTACAGTTGTATCTCGTGCCCGTTCACCGAACGAATGGTGCGCAGATTCGTATCCGTGCTCGGCGGAGTATCCTGCCCGTTCCACAAGTACCCAACCACATAGGAGTGATTGACGTCCTCCTGTTCGAACGCCACCAGAACCTCGTCGCCCACCACAGGCATGAACCACGAGCCGCGCCCTCCGCCTGACATCAGCGTTGCAACCGGCGACCAGTAGCCCTGGTTCTGGCCGCCGAGCCAGGGGAAATTCACCTGCACCCGGCCCTGGCCATCAGGGTCGTCGACGCTCGTTACCGTGCCTGTCACCACTCCGGAAAAACGTCCCACAGTCTTGCTCCTACTTCGTTGCTGTCTCTACATCTGCACCGGGCCTTCACGCCTAGCCTTGAAGTCCGTCCTGTATCCGCTCCCGCCAATCGTGTGCGTCGTCTCCGTCACGTAATACTCGCCGTCGAAATCGCTGCTCGCGCCCATCAGTTGTCCGCTCGCGCTGGTCACGATGCCAAAGCCAATCACCTCCAGCGCGCACCCGGCGCGAAGGTCCGGCAAGCCCACCGTCGATCCGCTAGCTTCAATCAGTCTCTTGCTCTGGTCCTCAAGTGTGGCCCGCGCAAGCTGCTTGGCTTCTGCCGTCGTCCGCACCGGCGGCCGCGTCACCACATCCGTGCGCGTTGCATAGGCCCTGGAAATCTGAGTAAGCCGCGCTATCTCTGCCTGCGATTTTCCTTGGTCCTTCCACAGGTCCTGCAGCCTGTAGTTCACTTCGATCTTCGCGTTAGCCGTGCGGTCCCAGCCGCGCACCGTAACCTGCGATACCTGCTTGGCCGTACTCAGCGTCGGCTTGAAGTTGATCAGCGAGCGTCCCCACTCCAGTTGGTATACCGGCGCATTGCTATTGCTCTGCGACAGACCAAAGTAGAGCGTCTTGTTGCCCGTTTCGGGGTCCTCGTCCAGATACACCTCGTAGCCGTGCCGGCGCGCACGCTCCAGCAAAAACACAATGTCGTACTGGTTGTTCATGAACACGAACGCATCGGGTGCCTCATTCGCTGCCGGGTTTGACACCACCGGAATCCCAAGCCCGGGCTGCCCCGACTTCACTGGCTTGTTACCAAGCTCAATGGCAATCTGCGTGTCTGTCTTATCGCCGGTCGTCCACGAATAGGTATGCTGCTCGCCGCGCAGTTGATGAATCTCATTCAATCCCGTCACTGTCAGCGTCGGCGCTCCGGCCTCTGGAAAGTTCGGCTCCAGCCCCGTAATCTCGCCCACCATCATGCGCCGCATGTTGCCCTGATTCTGGTAGCCCATCCACAGCTCGATCTCTGTGCCGGGATCGAAGATTCCGGTAAAGTCCTCTGACGAAGTCTTCAGCGGCGGACAAAACTTGAACGTACGTGCATCTGCATCCCAGTTGTTGATCTCGATCGAGAATGTGTCGATCTCGTTCACGCTGTCGCGGTACGTCACCTGGATCAGGTCGTGAATCACCTCCGCGCCCAGGGGGCGGCCGCGCACGACAAGCTGAACCGTGGGGACGTAGAACGTCTCCTGCTGGCTGTAGATCGGAATGGCAGCCGTTGACATGCGTTATCCAATCGCCAGCACGGGAATCTGAAGAATCGTGCCGGGCGTAAGGTTGAGTGGATCGAGAATCGAGTTTTCGTTTGCGATCGCGCGCCATTGTGTCGGATCGTTGTATGCGTCGGCGGATATTTGCGCCAGCGTTTCGCCCTGCTGCACTACATGTGCCTTGGTGTGATCGGGCGACTGAAGGTTCAGCTCCGCCAGTTGTTCGGAGAGTGTCTTGTACTCCTTCAGCGTTACGCTCAACGTGGCGCGCAGCGGTACGCCAAGCGGGCTGAAGAGCGTGTACCGTTGCCGGATGCTCTCTACGATGCACTTGAAGCCGAACCGCTGCTGGCTTCCCGTGCCGTCGCCCATGGAGGAGTACGTGCGATTGCCAGGGAACTCCGGCCCCCACGAGAAAAACACCACAGGAGTCGCATGAACCGTACCATCGATCTTGACCAACTGATAGAACGGGTCCGTTTGCTCTGTCACCGACGTTGCGGACATGCCCATTCCGCCGTCCGTGCTGTCAAAGAACAGATCGAGCGTCATGGACTCCGACTGGCCGCGTACAAACTGCAAGATCGGCGAGTCCAGCCCCGGGATCGCAATTTCCGCAGTCTGCGCGCCCTTGGTCAGCGTGTACTCCGTGGGATTGAAGCTGACAGGAATGACCGGCCCGGTGAGCGCACCCGTGGTGTCCACTCGCTGGAACTGCGCCTTTAACGTCATGCTCATCGCTCAACCCTCTGCCACACTCGCCTAATGCCTGTCTTCCGCAATTCCATTCGTCAGCTTGCGGTCTTGCGCCATGCGCTTTTCGCGCTCCAGGTCTTCCTTCACCGCGCGTACGCAAGCGCGCACAATCTCGCTCATCATCCGCGGATCAAGCAGCTTCTGCGAGTCCGTCGTCTGAATTCTGCTCTGCACGTCCTGCACTCGAATGTCCATCGCTTCACCCAATTCCCAGCATGGTTGAGATTCCGCCGCCCAGCGACCACACCATCAGGCCCTCATGCACAATCTCTATCTCCTCGAATGCCACCTGGCTCTGCCCCGCGTTGAAGCTCGGCCCCGTCCACTTGATAGGCAGCGCGCGCGTGAACGACCACACAATCGCGGGATTGTGCCGCTCATCCTGTAGCACGACAATGCCATCGCGCCTTGTGCCCTTGCCTTGCGAAAAGTTGTAGTGCCACAGCCACAGATCGTTGGCGAACGTCACGCCGCGCTTCATCCGCAGATTGCCCCACTTCACCCGCGTGGGAAAGCGAAGCAGAGTTCCGTTGTTGCCGCCTTCCTTGTACTCCTCCACGTCCAGGCTCATGTCGAGCCCCGTGCATTCGCTGAATCCAGCCGTAGCGAAACTTCCCAGCGCCGACGCCACAAAGCTCAGCAGGCTCGAGGAGTCGATGAGCGCGACAACAAAGTTGAACCCGCGAAACGGATCGGGAGGCAGAGTCGGAGACATCGAGCTCATGACTGCTCCTGTATCTCCAGCGTGTCTTCCGTCCGGCCAATCCGAAAGACGACAAACTCAGCCGGCACGGTGGGCGCAACGCCGATCGTCGCCAGCATCTGCCCCACGCTTGTCGTCGCCGCTGGATTGGTTAGCTGGTCGCAGTTCACAAAGAACGCCTGATCCGCCGAACTGCCGGTGAAAGCCCCCTGCTGCCATAGCGACGTTAGGAATGTCGTAGCGGCCAGCCGCACCTTGTGCCACAGGTAGAAGTTGTTCGGCTCGAAGACAGCCCATTGCAGCGCAATCTCCAGGGCATGTTCGATCATGCACATCAGTCTGCGTACGCTGAGAAACTGCCAGTTCGTATCGCCGCTCAGGGTGCGCGCGCCGTAGATTCGCAATCCGCGTCCGCGAAAACTGCGAATGCAGTTGATGCCCAGAGGATTCAGAAAGCCTTGCATATCCGGCGTCACCGCCAGCGTCACGTCCTGCGCCCATTGCAGCTCGACATTTGCCGGAGCCTTGAAAACGCCAACGTTTAAATCCGTTTGCGCGCAAACTCCCGCAGCATGACCGCTGGGTGGAATGCGCCGCACAATCTGGTTGTTGAGCAGAAGTGGATCGGATACGTAAATCCATGGAAAATAGAGCGCTGCATAGCTTGAGTCGAAGCGATTCCTCCACGTCTGAATCTCGCCCAGGTTGACCTGCTGCTTCGGATAACCAAAGTCAGGCGGATCGAGCAGCGCAACGCGATACTGCATCGCTTCGCAGTGGGAGATGATCGCCTGCTGCGCGAAGAAGACATCGTCAAGCGAAAACTGCGGCGTGGCCTCCACGGGAGGCGGCGTGTACTGCGGCGCGGTCGTCACGCTTGTATGCGGCAGGCAGGGATTCACCCTGGCCGGTGGCGCAGGCGCATACATCGCTGCCGGAACCGGCTCGATGAGGATGTCGGCAGCACACACCATCGACACCTGCTCCACATCCTCTAGCGAGCGCAGGCCCAGCCTGGTCTCGCTAGAGGGGTCACCGGTAAACTGCAACGCGGTCAGCGCTGCAATACCGTCTCTGCCCCCCCACAGCGACAGCACTCCTTCATTGAGCT
>JBEKZR010000222.1:0-6168 GCA_049509715.1 Occallatibacter sp.
AAGACGCGAGAATGGGGTCCAGAATACTCTGCTCAGGCTGACTGGTCCTGCGTCTCAGGCTTGGGCATGAGGATGCGCTCAATCCATGGTCTGCAATTCCAGAAGACGAACGCGAAAAGTAATAGGCCCGCGATCCGCGCGAACATGAATGCAATGCCCACTTGGTCGTAGGACTTGAAGTAATAGTCCGATTGCGTAGCCGCTGATGCGCTGATCAGGCTCGTGTAGTGGTGTAGTGACATCAGACGACCGGGCAGGGTTGTGATCTCAAGGAATGCGGTAATCAACTGAATCATCGCCAATGCGCGGCTAACAAGGAGTACAGCCTCTCTTCTTGACATGGTTTTGCCTTTCATTCAGTTACATTGAAGCAGAAAACACAACTATCGAGCAGTACAAAGCCACCCTGCTCTTCTTTCAACAAGGTTCTATTCCCGATCATTATACGAGCCAATCCTGCTGCTGGACGACGAAACCATTTTGCGGCTCCGCGCGTCCGGAAAGAATGCGGGCAGCCCCTTATACCCGCCCCTGCACGGTGAGTCAGCTCCTTCGACTACCATTGAAATATCATCTGTAAGATTGGGTTGGGCCTGGGCGGTTTTGCCGTCCGGACCCGGAACCCGGTGAGCCGGTCGAGAGCAGACCTGCATCCTCGCTGACCAGTTCTCTTGTCTTCGGAGTCGAAGGCAAGCCGGTCAGGCGCAACACCGCTAACAACAACCCGGCTCGGGAGCGAGTACCTGCCTTATGTGGATTGTCCGGCTTGCGCTGCGGCGGCCATACACCTTCGTCGTCTTTGCGCTATTGATTCTGATCCTCGGCGTCTTCAGCATCAAAACGATGCCCACGGACATCTTTCCCAACATCGACATCCCGGTGGTGACGGTGGTGTGGAACTTCACCGGCCTGTCCGCGGATCAGATGGCCAACCGCATCGTGACCAACAGCGAGCGGGGCATGACCACCACGGTCAACGACATCGAGCACATCGAGTCGCAGTCGCTCAACGGCATCGGGCTCATCAAAATCTTCTTCCAGCCGCATGTCAACATCGGCGTGGCTGTTTCGCAGGTTACCGCCATCTGCCAGGTGCAGTTGCGCTCCCTGCCGCCCGGCTCGGTGCCGCCGTTCATCATTCAGTACAACGCCTCCGCTGTTCCCATTCTGCAGTTGGGAGTCAGCGGCAAGGGCCTTAACGAGCAGCAATTGAACGACGTGGCCAGGGTCAACATCGGCGTGCAGCTAGCCACCATCGAGGGGGCGCAGACGCCTTATCCCTACGGCGGCAAGTCGCGCCAGGTGCAGGTGGACATCGACCTGCCCGCGCTCCAGGCCAAAGGGCTCTCGCCCGCCGATGTCGTCAACGCCGTCAATGCGCAGAACCTGATCGTCCCCTCTGGCACCATGAAGATCGACCGCACCGAATATGCGGTCGAGACCAACTCGGCCCCGCTGATGGTGGATGAACTGAACAACCTTCCCATCAAGGCGGTGAACGGCGCGGTGATCTACATCCGCGACGTGGCCCACGTCCGCGACGGCAACCCGCCGCAGACCAATATCGTGCGCGTGGACGGCAAGCGAGCCATCATGATGTCCGTCATGAAGACCGGCTCGGCCTCCACGCTGGACATTATTGCCGGCGTGCGCGCCAAGCTGGAGAGCATCAAGGACCAACTGCCCCCGCAACTGACAATCAGGTATCTTTCCGATCAATCGATCTTTGTCCGCGGCGCCATTAACGGAGTAGTCCGCGAGGCCATCATCGCCGCCTGCCTCACGGCCATCATGATCCTGGTCTTCCTGGGCAGTTGGCGCTCCACTTTCATCATCGCGGTCTCTATCCCGCTTTCGATTCTGTGTTCGCTCAGCATCCTCGCCATGCTGCACGAGACCATCAACATCATGACCCTGGGCGGGTTTGCGCTGGCCGTCGGCATTCTTGTTGACGACGCTACGGTGGCCATCGAGAACATCAACCGCTATCTTGAAGCCGGCAAGGAACTGGAGCAATCCATCCTCGACGGCTCGGCGCAGATCGCCGTCCCGGCCCTGGTTTCCACCCTGGCCATCTGCATCGTTTTCGTGCCCATGTTCTTTCTGAGCGGCGTGGCCAGGTATCTGTTCGTGCCCATGGCCGAGGCGGTGGTCTTCGCCATGCTGGCCAGCTATTTTCTCTCCCGCACGCTGGTGCCAACCATGGCCAAGTACCTGCTCAAGGAGCACGACGACGCCGAGATCGCGAAAAAGCGCGCCAGCCGCAACCCTTTCATCCGCTTTCAGACCGGCTTCGAATCTGGCTTTGAGAGCTTTCGCCACGGCTACCTGCGCCTGCTTACCCTGTGCGTGGACCACGCGGGAGTCTTTCTCATCCTTTTCCTTGCCTCTGCCGTGAGTTCGGTGGCCTTGCTGGCGCCATGGCTGGGGCAGGACTTCTTTCCCGCGGTGGACTCGGGGCAGTTCAAGATTCACCTGCGCGCGCACACCGGCACGCGCATCGAGGAGACGGCCGCGCTGTGCGACCGGATCGACTCCACCATCCGCGAGCAGATTCCGGCGAGCGATCTGGTCACCATCCTCGATAACGTCGGCGTGCCTTACTCCGGCCTGAATCTTTCTTACTCGACCTCGGCGCCCATCGGGCCGGCCGACGCCGACATCCAGGTGCAGTTGAGCAAGGATCACCATCCCACCGTGGCCTATGTCGAGCGTCTGCGCACCATCCTTTCCCGCCAGTATCCCGGCGTCACCTTCTATGTGCTGCCGGTGGACATCGTGACCCAGATTCTCAACTTCGGCCTCTCCGCCCCCATCGACATTCAGGTTGTCGGCCCGGACCTGTATGGCAATCGCGCTCTCGCCGAGCGCATGCTCGATGAGGTGCGGTACGTGCCCGGCGCAGCCGATGCGCGCATCCAGCAGCCCTTCAACTATCCCAATCTGACGGTGAATGTGGACCGCACCCGCGCCCAGGCCATAGGCCTGACGCAGCAGAACGTGGCGCAGAGTCTGCTTGTGGCGCTCAGCGGCAGCTTTCAGACTGCCCCCAACTTCTATCTCGACCCCCGGAACGGCGTCAGCTACAACATCGCTATTCAGGCTCCGCAATATAAGCTCGACTCGCTGGCCGCGCTTGAGAGTCTGCCCGTCACCGGCCTTCCAGTGACCCAGCCGGCTAACGTCGCCGCCGCACCCGGCGCTGCCCCCGCCGCTGTGCCCGGCGCAGCCTCAACCACCGCACCAGGCGCTCCCGTTCCAACGCAGATTCTGGGCAACCTGGCGTCCATCACCCCCGGCGCTGAATTAGGCACTGTCAGCCACTACAACGTGCAGCCGGTCATCGACATCTATGCCAACGTGAATGGAACCGACCTGGGCACCGTGACCCGCAGGATGGAAGAGATCATCGCCGAACACAAATCCGAGTTGCCGCACGGCTCGCACTTCACCCTGCGCGGCCAGAGCGAAACCATGAAGGCGTCCTACATCGGCCTGCTGGCTGGACTGGCGTTTTCAATTCTGCTGGTGTATCTGCTGATCGTGGTCAACTTCCAGTCCTGGCTGGATCCTTTCCTCATCATCTCGGCGCTGCCGGCGGCGCTGGCCGGGATCGTCTGGTTTCTTTTCCTCACCAACACGCGGCTCAGCGTGCCGGCGCTTACCGGCGCCATCATGTGCATGGGCGTGGCCACGGCCAACTCCATCCTGGTGGTGAGCTTTGCCCGCGAGCAGTTGGAAGTCCTGGTGGGCGACGCGCGCAAGGCCGCGCTGAGTGCCGGCTTTGTCCGGCTGCGCCCGGTGCTGATGACCGCCTTGGCCATGATTCTGGGCATGGCGCCCATGGCGCTGGGCCTGGGCGAGGGCGGCGAGCAGAACGCTCCTCTGGGCCGCGCCGTGATCGGCGGACTGTTGCTGGCCACCGTGGCCACGCTCTTTTTTGTGCCGGCATTCTTCTCTCTGGTCCACGGCTGGCTGGAACGCCGGCGCAAGACGGCCCGCGACATCGCCCTGGCCGGAACATTTGACGAGTTTGACGAGCTTTCGGAGTAATTCTTTATGAGCAACGAATCCCATCAGAACCCGCACTCCGCGCACGGCCACGGGAGCGCGCCCCAACAGCAGCCCATCTCGCCGCGCAAGGCGCTGGCGGGCGTAGCCATTGTCGTCGTCGTTGCGGGCGCCCTGGCGGGCTGGGGCATTTTGAGCCGCATGCGCGCCGATAAGGCGCTGGCCGTCCGCACCACGGAGTTGGCCGCTCCTTCGGTAATCGCCGCGAACCCCAGGCTGGGCGCGCCGGTGGACAGCTTCGTGCTGCCCGGCAACGTGACCGCCTGGACGGATTCGCCCATCTACGCGCGCACCTCCGGCTATTTGACGAAATGGTACTTCGACATCGGCGCCAGGGTTGGTAAGGGCGCGCTGCTGGCCGAGATCGCCACTCCCGAGCTGGACCAGCAACTGGCCCAGGCCGAGAGCGACCTGGTGACCGCCCAGGCCACCGCCAACAACGCCCGCATCCAGGCCGAGCGCTATACGGGCCTGGTGCAAACCAACGCCGTCTCCCGGCAGGACACCGACACGTATGTGAACCAGGCCGCGGCCACGGCGTCGGCTGTCAAGTCAGCGCAGGCCAACGTGGAGCGGCTGCGCGAGCTGCAATCGTTCGAGAAGGTCTATGCGCCTTTTGATGGGGTGGTCACCGCCCGCAACATCGACACCGGCCAGTTGATCGACACAGGCGCGGCCAAGGAACTTTTCCACATGCAGGCCATCCAGACCCTGCGCGTCTACGCCAACCTTCCGCAGCTCTACTCACAGACCGTGAAACGCGGCTCCAAGATCGGCCTGACCTTTGCCGAACACGCAGGCAAGATTTACCAGGGGACTCTGGTCCGCACCGCCGACGCGATCGACCCGGCCAGCCGCACGCTGCTGGTGGAGATCGACGTGGACAACCGCGCCGGCGAGCTGCTGCCCGGTTCGCTGGCCCAGGTCCACTTCAAGACGCCGCCCGCCGGCCCCACCTTCATCGTGCCCGCCGCGGCGCTCATCTTCCGCAAAGAAGGGCTGCGCGTAGGCGTCGTGGTCAACGGCAACGTCGCGCACCTGGTTCCGGTGGTCATCGGCGAAGACGACGGGGCCAACGTGCAAATCGTGAGCGGGATTAGCGCGGAAGACAGGGTCATCCAGGACCCGCCCGACTCGCTCATCGAGGGCGAAAAAGTATTCGTGGAGAGCCCCGGCAAAGCCGCCGATGCGGGAGGCAAGTAGCGATGCGCGTGCTTTCGCTCGATACAGCCCGCCGGCATGTTGTCCGCGCCGTCCGCCGCTGCGGATTTGCCGCCTTGCCCGTCCTCGGGCTGTTGGCCGGCTGCAAGCCCGTTGGCCCCAACTACAACCGCCCCGGCTACGAAGCGCCGCCGGCCTACAAGGAGACAGGCGCGGCCACGGTGATCGTGCCGCCGCCTAATCCGGCTGGAGGCGGCTGGCGGCCGGCCACGCCCTCCGACGGCATGCTGCGCGGCAAATGGTGGGAAATCTACCAGGACCCGCAACTCAATCAGTTGGAAGAGCGCATCGAAGCGAATAACCAGACCCTGCGCCAGGCGCTGGAAACTTACCTGGCCGCGCGCGACCAGGTGAAGGCGGCCAGGTCCGCTCTCTATCCCACGCTCTCCGCCGGGAGCGCCGGCTCGCGCAACGGTATATCGACAAATGGACCTTCCTTCTCAGCCGGCAGACCCACCACCTACAGCGATTTCTCCCTGACCGGCCAGGCCAGCTGGGAGCCGGACTTCTGGGGCCGCATCCGCCGCACCGTCGAAGCCGCCCGCGAAAACGCCCAGGCCAGCTCCGCGGAGATGGCCAACGTGGACCTGAGCCTTCATGCCGAGATGGCCGCCGACTACTTCCAACTGCGCGGCCTGGACTCCGAGATCAAGCTGCTGAACGAGACAGTCGCCGACCTGGAGCGGCAGCTCGATCTTACCCAGCGCCTCTTTGCCGGCGGGATCGGCACAGAGGCGGACGTGGCCCAGGCCCGGACGCAACTTGAGACGGTGCGCGCGCAACTGATCGACGTGGGCGTGGCGCGCGCCCAGTATGAGCACGCCGTGGGCACCATGGCCTATTACAAACTGCCGGAGTTCAGCATTCCGCCGTCGC
>JBEKZR010000223.1:0-6147 GCA_049509715.1 Occallatibacter sp.
ACGGTCGAAATGCACCGGCCGGACGGCATCCCCGACGCTGTGCAGCAGGTCAAGCACGGCGTGCTGCAGGTACTGGCTCAGTACAAGGCTGTCGGCCACCCGTTCATGGGAATGATTGAGCCCACTCTGCGCGAGTATACGCACCTCGGCGATGCCGCCTCGATCACCGACGGGCGCATCTACTCCGACAAGCTCGGTCCCAACGAGATCGACGGCAATTACTCCGGCAAGCCGGATGACCGTTGGGCCTTCACAACCAAGATGCCGTTTCTTCAATACGGCGCGGCGGCAGCGTTGGCCTCTGCATCCCAGACGCTGAAGGGCTGGGACGACCCGCTCGCCAAGGAGTGCCTGGAGACCGCCATCAAGTTATGGGATGAGGAGCACGCTCATCCGACGCCCACCCATGGTTCGTTCTACGGACCTCCTGGAATGGGCGTGATCGGCGAGTGGAGGGCCGCTGTACAGTTGTTGATCGCCACCAATGGTGGTGAGCCGTACAAAACGCGGGTCCGTGAGCTCTTCCCCTCCGTGCGCGAGCACTTCGAGTTCGGCGGCTGGATGGCCGTTCTGGCTCTTTCCTACATGGATGCCGATTTCAAGCAACAGTTGGAAGAGGCGGTCAAATCCTACAAGGCAGAGGTGGATGCCGAACTGGCCAAGACTCCCTTCGGAGTTCCGCCCAGCCTGGGCACCTGGGGCGGATCCAGCCGTGTGGCCACATTTGGCTCGCGGATGTACTTCCTCCACAAGGCATTCCCGCAGATTGTAGGGCCTGAGTATACGCTGCGGGCGGCCAACTACCTGCTGGGCACGCATCCGGTGTCGAGCACCTCGTATATCTCTTCGGTGGGGACGGTTTCCAAGATGAAAGCCTATGGAAACAACCGCGCCGATGGAACCTTCATCCCTGGCGGCATGATTCCTGGCTATATTGTGATCAAGCCGGACTTCCCGGAGTGCATCGACGATTTCGGCTTTCTGTGGTTTGAGAATGAATATACCATCAGCGTCACCAGCGATTGGATACTGGTGGCAAATGCCGCCGATGCACTCGTCAACTGAGGTGCTCCGGTCTTGTCGTACTTCTTTCGTTGAGAGGGCCGTTCTTCCGATCGCAGCGCTGACCTCTCGGTTCCGACTTCTCTGGCCCCGCCATTTTGGCCTATCAGTTGAGTCTTCATCGTCGCCATGGGTTTCCGTCTTATTCTGAGCAGATGGTCGCCAAATGGAAAACGATCCCGTTCTATGACATCTTCTCCGGTTTGCCGGTTATCCAGGAGTTGTGCAAATGAGAGTGGACAGGATGGCTCGGGATTGCGGAATCTCCCAATCCGTCAAGAGCGAACTATGACGGTTGTTCGTGCGAAGAGACGCGAAATTCGTTTAACCGTTCCAATGGCTTTGGCTTGAGGAATTGGCCGTAGCCGATGGCCTTCCGAGTCCAGGCATCCCGGCGCATCTGCAATTCCTGTCCCGGGCTTCTCTACTCGGTAGAGTACCGGATCTCCAGCGTGCGAATCCGATAGCACGAATAAGTCAGAACAATCGCGATCAGCCCCAGCAGCCCCGCCGTGGCTGCCCAGCCGGATACGGGTTCGGTTTCAACCGTCAGCAGCGCAAAGATGCCATCAGAGCTGACGGGGACCGGCATCAGATGGCGAAGATACGAAGCCACGCTGATCTTCTGCAGCAAAGACGGAAGCACAGGAAGTCCGACTGGACGTGAGCGGCTGGGCTCGCAAGGAGTCTCTGCAATGCACCCAGGGTGAGCCGCCCAGGAAATGAACCGGGCAACACGCCCGGTTCTGAAGCTCGCCCGCATTAACTCACCCGCAGCACCATCTTCAGCGTATCGCCGCGCGAGGCGGTCATCTTCTCGAATGCCTTCTGGCCTTCCTCCAACGGCATCTCGGCGGTCCACGGCGTCAGGTCGATCTCGCCGGCCGCGAGCAGCTGGAGCGCGCGCTCGAAGTCCACCGGCGTGTAGGCAAACGACATGGCCACCCGGTGTTCTTTGCGGATGCTGGTCACAAAGTCGATCTCGCTGCGCTCCTTTCCCATGCCCAGCAGCACCACCAGCCCGCCCGGCCGGCAGAGATCGAAGGCCGCCTGCCGCGCCGAGTCCGGCCCGCTGGCGTCGAGCACCAGGTCCAGGCCATGGCCGGCAAACTCGCGCGCTTGTCCGCGGCCCTCCTCGGTGGCCGCGTTCACCGCCAGCGTGGCGCCCATTTGTCTCGCAGCTGCCAGCCGCGCATCGTTCACATCCTGAACCAGAACCTCGCGCACCCCCAGCCGCAACGCCGTTTGCAATGCCAACGAGCCCATCGTTCCCACGCCCACGATCCCCATGCGGAAGAAGGCTGGCGGAGCCGCGACCCGGAAGTGGTGCGGATTTCCTGCCAAGAAAAGCGCATTCTACTGACACGAGACTGCGGTGTGCTGAAACACTCCGCCGTAACCTATGGGTACTGGCGGCGCGAGACCGACAGCCGCCGGCAGGCCGCGGAGATCGTGAGACGATTCGATCTGGCCCAGTTACTTCGTCCGCTTACTCGCTGCATGGTCTGCAACGAGCCGCTCAAGGCAGCCTTAAAAGCCGAGGTTCGCGGCCGGGTTCCGCCAGGTACTTTGGAATGATGCGATGAGTTCCGAGAGTGCACAGATTGCAGGCGAGTGTACTGGTACGGCTCGCACTGCCGGTGGATGCAGCGCTGGATCGAACAACTGGCTGCTACCCCACAGGCACCTTAACTGAGATCGGGAATTCCATTTCCGCGGCAATGAGGTTCGATTGTGGCTCAGCATTCTGGAATACAATCTGGGGAATCTGTGGCGAAGGCTGGCACTTCCAGTCGGCATCGTAGACTGGTCGCTGACCAGTTTGCAGCAGCGGGTGGTAAAGACTGGCGGCCGGCTGGTCAAACATGCGCGGTACTACTGGCTGATGCTGGCCGAGGGACATTGGACGAGAACACGGTTCTCGGCGATGTTCCGCAGGATCGCGTTGTTGCCGCTTCCGGCAAACTAGCCGACCGACCGCAATGCCGCGAATCCGAATCACGGAGAGCGAAGGAGGATGGATAGGTGTAGGCGCAATTGACTTGGAGGGCTCTCGATGAGGCGGGCGAGGCAAAGACGGCAGCGAATCGCCCGGCTTTTCCCTTGAAACTACCTTGTTGGTCTTGCAATTTGCGCCAACAGGCGTACTATTGCCGGGAATCTGTTTTTAAAATGGAGATTCCGGCTAAAAAAGGAGTATGCCGAGCAATTACGATAGATGAATTAAGCCGTTTGAATAACGGAACGGATTTGTCTATCAAGTTGACCGGCTTCCCACCGATAGTCTCGACCTAAAGGAGGTCTCGCAATGTCCCACACAGATACGCAGGCCGAGTTTGTTCACGATGAGCAAGAGTCCCTTCTTTAAGATGGAGATTCCCGGTAAAGCTGCATGGCAGCGGGCAAGTTTGGAATTCAAAGGAATTTCTATTGACTTTCCGAAGCTGGATTGTGTTTGATTGGTGGAGTCGAACGTCTCGGTGCTGAGGAATCCAATTCCCTTTGGAAGCCGACGGGGCCAGGACGCAGAGATTGCATCCATCCCTACTCAGCAACGGCCCCCATTTCTTCCCGATGGGGAGCCAACATCGAGATCGATTGCCGCATCCATGCTCCTTATTCGCAAGGCGGCGGAGGTTTTTGCAACTGCCATTTGGCCGAGGCGTTCCTGAATCGACAATTAGTCAAAGGAGTTCTCATGCTGAGAGCCGTTGGTGTCCCTTCTGCAAGGAGCGTGCTGCTGCTCAACGCACACGGGTACGCTGAGGATCATGTCCGTTCGATCCTTGGCGCAATGGGTCTACGCGTTCTTGCACCGTGCACGCATGGAGCGCTACGCTCGCAGTTTCCCCAGGAGCCGAGCGTGATTGCGATTCTGGACTGCGAAGACTGTGAAGAAAACTGGCAGAATGCGGCAGCGGAGACGCGAGCGGCATTCCCAACGACCCCATTGATTCTTCTGACATCGAGAGGATCGGAGAGCTTAGCCGTGTCTGCTCTGCGGCTGGGCGTAATGGATTATTTGCCGCTTCCGCTCGATGCGAGAGCGGTGCGCGAGACGCTGAATCGCTGCCTGAGCGCTCCACGGAAGCCGAGGGGCCCAAGAGAAGCCGAGCCGGATTCACACAGCGAATCGATGATCGGTTCGAGTGCGGCGATCTCGACGATTCGGGGCTACATGCGCCGCGCCGCGGCAACTGACTGCACGGTTCTGATCACGGGCGAGACGGGCACGGGCAAAGAGCTGGCCGCCGAGTACATTCATAAAACCAGCCCCCGGCGCGGCAAACCGTTTGTGTGCGTGCACTGCGCGGCAATTCCGGAGCTGCTGCTCGAGAGCGAGCTGTTTGGCCATGCGCGGGGCGCATACACAGGCGCGACGGACAAGTGCGATGGCCTGATTGCTTCCGCAGACGGCGGGACTGTTCTGCTGGATGAGATCGGAGACATGAGCCTTCAGGCGCAGGCCAAGATTCTGCGCGTGCTGGAAAAGAAGGAAGTGACGCTGCTTGGCGGCACGAGGAGCCGGCAGGTGAATGTGAGATTTCTGGCCGCGACCAATCAGGATTTGGAAGCGATGACACGGCAGGGAGGGTTTCGCAAAGATCTGTACTATCGGTTGAATGTGGCGCGCGTTGAGCTGCCGCCACTGCGCGAACGCAAAGAGGATATTCCGCTGCTTGTGGAGCATTTTCGGCGCAGACTGGGTCAGGAGGCGATCGAGGCTGTCTCAAACGATTGCCTGGAGAGGCTGATGGAGTACGAATGGCCCGGGAACATCCGCGAGCTGCGAAATGTGCTGGAGCGTATCTTTTTGGTGTGCGAGTCAGGTGTTGTTGAGAGCAGCGACCTGCCCGCGGAGATGCGCGGCCCGAGAAAGGGCGGCTGCGAACTCGGGGCAAGCGAACGGGAGCGGCTGGTGGAGGCGCTTTGTTCCTCGGAGTGGAACAAGAGCCGCGCGGCGGAGCAGATGCACTGGTCACGCATGACGCTCTACAGAAAGTTGGCGAAGTACCGGATCAAGCGGTTCTCCTCACCGGACATTCACCTGCCGAACGAGGTGTAACAGGTTATTACACATGTAACAAGCGGGGTGACAGAGGCTGCCGATACCGGCGGCCTCTTCTGTTTTCGGGCATCTGGGCGAAATCTGAATCGCAATGCAGCGTGCATGAATGCGTCGCGGCACTGTCACTCGTTACATCTCTCGATTTCCGGGCTTTTGCGTGCTCTCAAAGCTATCCCCTTCGTTTTCAACGGAACACGATCACGACTCCGTCTTGATGCGAATGGCACGGCGCTTGCACACATTCATTAAGGACAGGCCGATGGGTCACACAACTCGCAAGAAGCAATTCGAGGAAGAGCCCGAGGCCAGATACGCGAACCACTTTCACGTGGGACACAACGCATTCGAGGTGATCGTGGAGTTTGGCCAGCAGTACACCGAGGGGTCATGCCAGGACGAGAATGCGCTGCATCCGCGGATGCATACGCGGGTTGCGATGGCGCCCGTATACGCCAAGGAGTTGCAGGAGCTGCTGGAGAGCGCGCTAGACGACTACGAACGGAAATTTGCGCCGATAGTGCCCAGAGGAAAGCATGAGTGACTACACGGTGATCAGCGCGGTGGGGCAAACGCTTCGCGCGCTGCTTACCTCCAACATCACGCAAAGCACTGACGCTCAGATCAAGAACGTTCCGATCGAGCTGCTTTCTCCGCGGGAGATGCAGGACAAGAACGACAGCCTTGGCGTCTCGGTATGGCTTTACCGCGTGACGCGCATGGGAGAGATGCTGAACGAGCCGCCGGTGCGTGTGAGCGCAACGCAGATTGCGCGGACTCCTCTGCCGCTGTTGCTGTATTACCTAGTGACGCCGGTGGCCAGCGATCCGATGACGCGCCACGCGCTGTTGGGCAAGGTGCTTCAGGTGATGTACGACCACTCGATCCTCCGCGGAGCGGACCTGCAAGGAGCGTTGCAAGGGACGGACGAGCAGCTTCGCGTGGTGCTCGAGGCGCTGAGCCTGGAGGATCTGAGCCTGGTGTGGGATGCGTTGAGCGAACCTTACCAGCTCTCGGTG
>JBEKZR010000224.1:0-6136 GCA_049509715.1 Occallatibacter sp.
GACGCCATTGTGCAGGACTGGTTCTGGTGGAAGCCTGGAGGCGAGGGCGACCCGGAGTTCAACAGCGGCTATAGCGATGTGCCCGCCGAATTGAAGACGCTGCATGACGAACATGTTCACGCCATGATTTCGGTGTGGGGCATGATGGACGCGAGCTCAAAGAACTTTCAGGAGATCAAGCGGCAGGGCTTTGAGATTCCGGGAACGCATGTCTACGACCCCACCAACCCCCCGGCGCGCGATTTCTTCTGGAATCAGCTTGCGGGCAAGCTCTTCGCGCAGGGGTGGGATGCCTTCTGGCTGGACAGTGCCGAGCCGGAGGAGTACTGGCCGCACTCGGGCGACGCGATTCTGCGCTATAAGCAGTTGCACATCGGCAGCGGACAGGAATACACGAACATTTTTCCGCTGGAACATACCGGAGGGGTCCAAGAGCACTGGAAGCAGGCGACGCAGGAGAAGCGCGTCTTTCTGCTGACGCGTTCGGCTTTTATGGGGCAGCAGCGCAATGGAGCGACGGTGTGGTCCGGCGACGTCTACAGCAGCTGGTGGGCGTTGCGCCACCAGGTGGCCGCGGGGCTGAACTTTGCGCTTTCAGGGTACCCTTACTGGACGACCGACATTGGCGGCTACCATCAGACGTTCAACGGCGAAGCCAACGACCCGGCGTACCAGGAGCTGTATGCGCGCTGGTTCGAATATGGGGCCTTCTGCCCGGTCTTTCGCACGCATGGGCACCGGGACCACAACGAGTTGTGGACCTACGAGCGGGTTTATCCCGCGCTGCTGGCAACGGATCGCTTGCGCTACCGGCTCCTGCCGTACGTCTACTCGCTGGCGTGGAAGGTGACGAGCGAGGATTACACGATTCAACGGCCGCTGGTGATGGATTTCCGCGAGGATCGCGTAACCTGGGAAGTCGGCGATGAATTTCTCTTCGGGCCGGCGATTCTGGTCAGCCCGGTGACGAAAGAACATGCCACCGGGCGCACGGTCTATCTACCTGCAGGAACCGGCTGGTACGACTTCTGGACGGGAGCGCGGGCAGAAGGCGGGGCGGAGGTGAACCGGGCGGCGCCGATCGACAGGATTCCTCTGGAGGTGCGCGCCGGATCGATCCTGCCGCTGGGGCCAGTTGTGGAATATGCGGGCCAGGCTGCCGATCCGATCGAGGTGCGCATCTATCCTGGGGCGGATGGAGATTTCAATCTCTATGAAGACGAGGGCGACAGTTATCGCTACGAGCACGGGGCGCACGCGATCATCCCCATCCACTGGGACGACGCCAACCGGACGGTGACGATCGGCGCCCGGGAGGGAAGCTATCCGGGCATGGCTGCCGGACACACCTTCAATGTGGTGATTGTGAGGAGCGGGCACGGCGTTGGGGGTGAAGTTACCGATTTGCCCGACAAAGCGATTCAGTATGCGGGGGCGAAGATCGAGGCGAAGTTATAGTGGCTTATTAAGCGGCGTGCTTTATAGCGGTTCCACAATTGCCGTACCCCGAAGCCACTGCCGCTGAGTGGCCCGCCGCCCCGAGCTACCTTGCTCGATGCCGGCAATAGCATGTGAATTGTGGAACCGGTCTAGTGCGCGCCTTGCTTGAGGATTTGGTCGGCCAGGTAGTTGTGTACCTTGGCGTCGTCGTGGAGCATCTCGAAGTATGCGCTCTGAAGCAGTTGTTTGTGGCTTTCGTGCAGCAACTGGTGGATGGCCTGTTGCACGCGGGGGTCGCTCAACTCGCGCTGTCCGGCCGGCTCCCTTGAGATCAGCTTGTAGATGGCGTAGCCCATGGTGCGGCGCGACTGGGGGTCAACGATGGGTAGAACGTCGGTGAACTGTCCCGGCTTCAGCTTGCTGATGGCGTTGTAGACTTCCTGGTCGGTACGCACCTGCGACTCGAGCATGAAACCCATGTCGCCGCCATTCGAGGCGGTGTCCTTATCCTCGGAGAAGTTCATGGCCACGGAGCCGAATTCGTCGCCGTTTTCAAGTTTGTCGTGCAGGACCTGGATCTTTTTCTTTGCATCGGCGTCGCCGGAGGCCTTGTTGTTCTGGAGGTTGGTGGTTTGCGCCGAGGGAGCGGCGGTGACGACGATCCGGGCAATGTTATAACGCGGTTCGATCAGGTTGAACTCCGATTTGTGAGCCGCATAGTAGCCGCCGATCTCGGCGTCGGTGATGTTGATCTTGGACTCGATCTCCTTGTTGAGCAGCTTGGTCGTTGTCAATTGCCGGCGCAAATCGCGCTTAAGGTCATCGAGGGTCATGTTTCGCAGCTTGAGTTGCCGGTCAAATTCTTCCTGAGTGTAGGGCGCCTTCCACTCCGTCAGCTTGGCGTTGACGTCCTCGTCGGAGGCGGTGAGGTTGAATTTGGCCGCCCGCTGCTGAAGGATTTCGTCATCGATCATCTGGCGCAGAATGTTGAGGCGGACGATTTCAGCCTGTTCGGGGGAATGCTGCGGGTTGTCTCCCAGGCTGGCCTTGTAGTACTTCTCCAGGTCCGAGTTCATGATTTCCTTGCCGTTTACGGTGGCCATTACGTCGGGAGCCGGCGGGCGGTGGCAGCCGGCCACAGCGGCCAGGAGGGCTGCACTACACAGAATGAGAACGGCGAAACGGGAACGCGCCGCGGAAAAGGATTCGACTTGCAAGCTAGTGTCTCCTATGGGGCCACGCAGGCCCCAGCATTCAAGGATAAATCCACAAGCCGGTGCGGCGATAGAGCTTATTTGCCGGTTCCGGCAGGCTGTGAAGGCTTGGCCGGTGCGGCTGGAGGCTCGACGCCGGCGGCGCGCAGGGCACGGTCGATCACCAGCCAAAGCTGCTCTTCGGGGACAGCGCCGTCGATGCGCTCGCCGTCGACAAAGACCGCGGGCGCTCCATCAATTCTCAGCGACTGTGCTTCCTGGGCCGAGGCGCGCACCTGAGTTTCGTCCTGCGCGGCCAGGCAGGCGTCCAGACGGGCGGCGTCGAGTTTGCCCAAAGTGGCTTCCTGACGGGCGATGCGGTTCAGAGTATCGAAGCTCCTGGCCTGATTGCGATCCGGGCCGGTGATCTCCTGGCCGTGGGAGTGGAGGTAATCGATGTAGGTCCAGTAGACCTCGCCGCTCTGCGCGGCCAGGCAGTTGGCATCCACTGAGGCGTGCATGGCCCAGGGGTGCAATTCGGTGAGCGGGTTGTCCTTGTAGATGAAGCGCACCTTGTCCTTGTAGCGCTCGAGGGTGGCCGGAAAGAGCGACTGGTGCATGCGGGCGCAGTAAGGACATTCGAGGTCGTCGAAGTTGATGACGGTGACCTTGGCTGCCGGATTGCCTCGGATGGGGCGGCCGGCTACGTCGATCGAGAAGATGGGGTTCCTGGCCAGGTCGAAGGTCTCCAGGCGGGCCAGGGTCTTGCTGTCGGTGGAGATCAGGAAGTCGATCACCGTGCTTTTGTCGCCGCGGGAGAGAGTGACGGGCAGCGCGTCATAGCCGGCAACCGGGCTTGGCTTGCGGACGCCCAAAGTGACGGAGTAATCCGGCGGGACGTTGTACTGGGAACGAACCATGACCTCGATGTGGCGGTTGAGCACGGCGGGGTCCAAAGGCCCTTGCGGGTTGGTTTGGGCCTTGCAGCCCGCGGTCATGCACAGAACGAGCAGGCCAGCCAGTAAGCGAGTACGCGGCAAGTTGAAATCCTCTCAGGAAAGGATACTCCACCGGGGCTGGTGCGGGCCGGTGAAGAGGTTGATCGCCGTTGTTATAACGAGTTGACGCGGGAGCGGGCAAAAGGCAACCACGGATTCGCGGCTTCTTACCCATGTGCCAGGAAAAGGGCGCATCTGGGGAGACCCGGCGTAGGTGGAATGGCGGCTTTAATACGCCGGCGGCAGGGTGGGATCGCGGAAGACGGAGTTGGAGCGGCGGATGTCGCCGACGGAGCCGAAGTTGGCCAGGGTGAAGCTGTACAGGTACTCGGTCTCGTCGCGGACCGAACCGAGCACGAAGCGGCGATAACCGAAGGTGAGGCCGCAGCAGTTCCAGTTGTAGACCGCCTGCACCCCGGCGTATTGCAGCGAGTTCTGGACAAAATCGTAGCCGCCGTTAACGGCCAGATTGAAGCCGGAGCCGCTCTGCTTTCCGACGGTGAAGAAGGGCTGCAACTGCTGACTCTGGATGGTGGAGGCGGCGCCGTTGTTCTCGTCGACGGCGTTAAGCATGGCGTGGCCCACGCCGAGGGTAGTGCGGCCCCAACTGTAACCGGCAAAGATGTTGTCCGAGTCCAGGCGCCCGTTCTTGGGGTCGAAGTCCAGATCCCACTCGATGCGGAGATTGTCAATGGCCTCGAAGCGCAGGCGGGAGATGAGAGGCGCGAAGTTGCGTGGCCCGGTGAGGAAGGCTACGGCGGTCTGGTCGAGAGTGGAGTCGAAGACGTTGCGCCGGTCGGGGATGATGGCGCCGCCGAAGTAGGGGTCGAAGAAGAACTCCTGGGCAACCTGCCAAGTGGCCCATTCGCGCGGCGCCTGCGGCGGGCAGCCTTTTGGAGTGGTTTCGTTGTCCGGGGAAGAGCAGGGCTGCTGGACGGTGGGGCGCAGATAAAAGCGCTGGGTGAGCGAGAAGCCGGCCTCGTTGGTGTTGGTGGCGATGTCAGTGGTGTCGACCAGCAGCACGTTGCGGGCCTGGGCGCCGATGCCGCCTACAAACCGGTAGGTCAATTCAGGCTCGATGACGTGGCGCAGCTCCCGGTTCCAGCGGGTGAGCGCAAAATCACGTTCGAGGGCCGGCGGCCGGATGTCCAGGGAGGCCTCGACATCGGCGCGGTTGAGCGCATCGTGGCTGATGGTGGGGGTGCCGCTTCTGGCGCCGGTAAGATCGGGGGTTTGGCTGATGGAGTAGAAGGTGTCGCGCAGCGCGGCCTGGGGAACCACGCTCCAGCCGCCAACCGAAAAGGGCAGGGAAAGATGCGGATAGAAGTCCACGCGGCCCACGTTGCGGGCGTGGAATTCAGGCTCCGAACGGTTGAGGTAGCCGAGCGACGCTGTCAGTCCCCAGTACAACGGCGAGGCGCTCAGTGGCTGGTCGAGGACGTCGAAGTGGAGGCTGGGCAGGTGAATAATTCTCGCCTCATCGCCGTTGGTGGAGCTGGCAAAGGTCTGGAAGCGTTCCAGCGCAACGGAGGGGATGAACCCATTATGGGCGTGGGTGAGCGAGAGGTTGCTGGCCACCTCGGAGCTGACGGCCTGCGAGTAGTTGTCGTTGAAGACCAGCCTGTAGATGTAGCTGGAGAGATATTCGGCGTTTACGGCGATGCGGGACTCGGGAGAAAGGTCTTTGCGGCCGATGGCAACAATGTCTGTGCCGCCCTGGTTGACGAGTTCCGTACCGGTTGGCCCGGGCAGGTGATCGGCAGGTCGTGCGCCAGTAGCGGGGATGGTGGCGCCCACCTGCTGTTCCACGCCGCGGTCGAGCAGGGCATTCCAGCGGACGATGAAGTGGTCGAAGCCTGGGCCCTTGTAGCGGAAGTCGCCGTTGGGCGCCCAGCCGCGCTTGCTGTAGTATTCGGCGCCGACGACCATGTCCATGCTGCGGTTGATGACCCAGTAAACCTGCTCGCCCACGATGAAGCCCTTGATGGATGAGTTGCTGAGAACGGGGATCAGCAGTCCGCTCTCGCGGCCAGTCTCGTCCACCGGATGGCGGAGGTAGGGCAGGTAAAAGATGGGCACCCCGAGAAACTCGAAAAACGAGTTGGACGTGGAGGCCTTGCCGTTGGCCAGGGTGATGGCGCGGGAGATCACTCGCCAATCGGGCTTGGGCAGGCGGCAGTTGGTCATGGAGCCGTCAATGATCTTGTAGTTGCCCTCGCCGGTCTGAATCAGAACCCTTCCGGAGAAGAGGAAGGGGTTGGTCGTGGAATAGACCACCGTGCGGCCGGCGGTGCGGATTCCCTGCGAACCGTTCACGTTGAAGAAGCGCGCGGTGTGCATGTTGAGGCGCATGTCGCCGCGATCGGCGTTGATGAGCACGTCGCTCGGGCCGCCGGAAAGCTGCACGTGGCCTTCCGCCTCCAGTTCGGTGGTGGTGCGGTTGTAGACCACCTTGTCGGCGCGGAGAATGTAACCGCGGTAGTAAAACTCCACCCCGCCGATGCC
>JBEKZR010000225.1:0-6135 GCA_049509715.1 Occallatibacter sp.
TCTTCCACCCAGCCAGCGTCCCGAGGCCGGTTTGCTTGGACTGCGTGCCAAACTGGGCGGCTTTGCCAACCTGCGCCCCGTCTTTGCCTTCAAGGAATTGACGATTAATAGCCCCTTGCGCCCCGAAATCATCGACGGCACCGACATCATGTTCGTTCGCGAACTGCTCGGCGGCCTCTACTACGGCCAGCCCCGCGGCTGGGACAAGGAAAAGGGCGTGGCCTTAAACACGATGATCTACACCTGCGATGAAGTGGCCCGTGTGGCCCGCACATCCTTTCAGTTGGCGCAAAAGCGCCGCAAAAAGCTGTGCAGCGTGGACAAGGCCAATGTACTCGAGGTCTCGCAGCTTTGGCGCGATACGGTGATAAAGGTCTCCAAGGAATTTCCCGATGTCGAGCTCGAACACCAGTACGTCGACGCCATGTCCATGCACCTGATGAAGCGTCCGCGCGACTTCGATGTAGTGGTCACGGAGAACACCTTCGGCGACATCCTCACCGACGAAGCTTCGGTAATCACCGGCTCTCTGGGCATGCTGCCCTCCGGCACCATTGGCGGCAAGATCGGTTTGTATGAGCCGGCGCATGGCTCCGCGCCCAAGCACGCCAACAAGAACATCGCCAATCCTCTGGCCACGATTCTGACCGCCGCGATGATGCTGCGCCACTCGTTCGGACTCGACGCCGAGGCCGATGCGATCGTCAAGGCAATCCGCAAGGTGATGGAACAGGGCTTCCGTACGCAGGACCTGGCGCGCACCAACCCTGAGGGATTGACCGTACTGGGCACGCGGGAGATGGGCGCGAAGGTGCGGGAGACGGTAAAGACTTTGTTGAAGTAGTTCCGTAGATTCCGCCCTAGCAGCAAAAACAAAGACGCAGCGAGGGTGGGGCACCCTGGTAAAGGAGTTTGATGAGCACCGAAGCAAAAACATTATTCGAAAAGGTTTGGGGGCAGCACTTGGTGGTCGAGCCGCAAGGCGAGCCGGCGCTGCTCTATATCGACCTGCAGTTGCTGCACGAGGTGACCTCGCCGCAGGCCTTTGAAGGTCTGCGCCTGGCCGGCCGCAAGATCCGCCGCCCCGGCCGTTCGATCGCCACCGTGGACCACAATGTACCCACCACCATCGAGGGCCGCCTCAATATCGTGGACCAGATCGCCGCCAAACAGATTGCCGCGCTGCGCACCAACTGCGCGGAGTTCGGCATTGAGCTGTACGACGTGGACTCACCAAATCAAGGCATCGTGCATGTGATCGGACCGGAACTGGGGCTGACCAAGCCGGGCATGACGATCGTCTGCGGCGACTCGCACACCAGCACGCACGGCGCATTCGGGGCGCTCGCCTTCGGCGTCGGCACCAGCGAAGTCGAACACGTGCTGGCCACGCAGACCCTGCCGCAATCCAAGCCCAAGACCTTCCGCATCGCCGTCGAGGGCACGCTGCCCACCGGCGTCACTGCGAAAGACATCATTCTCGCCATCATCGGGCAGATCGGCACCGACGGCGCGACCGGCTCCGTGATCGAATACGCTGGCTCGGCGATTCGCGCGCTCTCGATGGAAGGCCGCATGACTGTTTGCAACATGAGCATCGAGGCCGGAGCGCGCGCGGGCATGATCGCGCCCGACGAGACCACCTTTGCCTATCTGGAAGGCCGGAGATTTAGTCCAAAAGGAGAAGCCTGGAAGGCAGCCGTCGCCGAGTGGAGCAAGCTGCCCACCGATCCCAGCGCAAAGTTCGATCGCGAACTCGTCATCGACGCAGCCACGCTCGTCCCCTACGTCAGTTGGGGCACCAGTCCCGGCATGGTCGCGCCCATCACTTCATCCGTGCCCGATCCCGCCGCCGCCAACTCCGAACAGGAGCGCAACGGCCTGGAGCGCGCTCTGGAGTACATGGGCCTCCGGCCTAAAACCCCGCTGGATGCAATCCCCATCGACCGCGTTTTCATCGGCTCCTGCACCAACGGCCGTCTGGAAGATCTGCGCGCCGCGGCTCGCATCGCGGCGGGCTACAAAGTCTCCACGCGCGTGAGCGCCATGGTCGTTCCCGGCTCGCAGGCCGTGAAAGCACAAGCCGAATCCGAAGGCCTGGACCGCATCTTCCGCGAGGCCGGCTTCGACTGGCGCGAGCCAGGCTGTTCCATGTGCCTGGGCATGAACCCCGACATTCTTTTGCCGGGCGAGCGCTGCGCATCCACCAGCAATCGCAATTTCGAAGGCCGCCAGGGCCGCTGCGGACGGACGCACCTGGTCTCGCCGGAGATGGCCGCGGCAGCCGCCATTGCCGGGCATTTTGTCGACATTCGCAACTGGGAGGTAAAAGGCTGATGCAACCCTTTCGCACACTCACCGCGCTGGCCGCGCCTCTGGACCGGGCTAATGTTGACACGGACCAGATTATTCCCAAGCAGTTTTTGAAGCGCATCGAGCGCACCGGCTACGGCGACTATCTCTTCTTCGATTGGCGGCGCAATGCGGCCGGCGAGCTGGACCCGTCATTTGTGCTCAACGACCCCCGCTACAAGGGCGCGCAAATCCTCATCGCGGGCAAGAACTTCGCCTGCGGATCGAGCCGCGAGCACGCCGCATGGGCGCTCAGCGACTACGGTTTCCGCGTAGTGATCGCGCCCACCTTCGCCGACATCTTTTTCTCCAACGCCGGCAAGAACGGCATCGTGCTGGTTCGCCTGAGCGAAGAGCAGGTCTTCCAACTGCTCCACAACGCGAAGACCATCCCCAACTATCAACTCACCGTCTCGCTTGAAAGCCAGACGGTCACTGACAATCAGGGTTTTAGCGCGACCTTCCAGGTGGACCCGTTCCGCAGGTTCTGTCTCCTCGAAGGCCTCGACGATATCGGCCTCACGCTGCGCCATCAAGCCGCGCTGGATGCATTTGAGGCAAAGCATGACCAAACCGTCTGGCTCAAAGTAAAAGCCAGCTAGAAGCTCACAGCAAAGAAAGGTTTCGTAGGCAAAATGACCATCGAAGGCAAGCGCCAAAGCATCCCCATGACCGAAGGGCCCAGCCGGGCCGCCGCGCGTTCATATCTGCGTGGCGTCGGTTTTAGCAAAGAAGATCTGCACAAGCCCATCATCGGCATCGCCAACACCTGGACCGAGATCGGCACCTGCAACGTCCACCTGCACGAGATCGCCGAAGCCCTCAAGGAGGGCATTCGCGAGGCCGGCGGCACGCCCATGGAGTTCAACACCATCACCATCCACGATGGCATCACCATGGGCACGCAGGGCATGAAAGCCTCTCTCGTCTCGCGCGAAGTCATTGCCGATTCCATCGAGTTAGTCGCCCGCGGCAACCTCTTCGACGGCCTGGTGGGCATCGGCGGCTGCGACAAGAACATGCCCGGCATCATCATGGCTCTCTGCCGGCTCGACATTCCAGGCATGATGCTCTACGGCGGCTCCATCGCGCCGGGCAAGCTGAACGGCATGGACATCACCATTCAAAATGTTTTTGAAGGCATAGGCTCTCACGCCGCGGGCCGCATCGACGACGCCGGCCTTGAAGCTCTGGAAGCCAACGCCTGTCCCGGACCGGGCGCTTGCGGCGGCCAGTTCACCGCCAACACCATGGCCATGAGCGGCGAGATCCTCGGCATCTCGCCCATCTATCTCTCCGGCGTTCCCGCCACTTCCAAAGACAAGCTCGCAGCCACGCGCGAAGCCGGCCGCATTCTGATGGATGCCGTCCGCGCCAATCGCCGCCCTTCGCAGATCATCACCCGCAAATCCATCGAGAATACCATCGCCAGCGTAGCCGCCAGTGGCGGTTCCACCAACGCAGTCCTTCACCTCATCGCCATCGCGCGCGAACTGGGCATTCCGCTCACTGTTGACGACTTTGACATCATCAGCAATCGCACGCCCTTCATCTGCGACCTCACGCCCGCCGGCAAATTCGTCGCCTCCGACTACCAGGCCGCCGGCGGCTCGCGGCTTCTTGCGAAACGCTTGATCGACGCCGGTCACGCCGACGGCAGCACGCTCACCATCAGCGGCCGCACCCTCGCTGAGGAAGCAGCCCTTGCCGTCGAAACTCCCGGACAGGTCGTGATCCACACCTTTGAGAATCCCATCAAGCCCACCGGAGGCCTCGTCATCCTCAAAGGCAACCTGGCCCCCGAAGGCTGCGTGATGAAAGTAGCCGCGGCCAACCGCCTCGAGCATCGCGGCCCGGCCCGCGTCTTCGAGTGCGAGGAAGATTGCTTCGCCGCCGTGCAAACCGGCAAGATCAATCCCGGCGACGTGCTCGTCATCCGCTATGAAGGCCCCAAGGGAGGACCCGGCATGCGCGAGATGCTGCAAGTAACCGCGGCCATCTCCTCCAACGCCGAATTGAGCGCGCACGTGGCTCTGCTCACCGACGGCCGTTTCTCCGGCGCGACCCGCGGCATGACCGCCGGCCATGTCGCCCCAGAAGCTTTTGTCGGCGGACCGATCGCCGCCGTCCGCGATGGCGACATCATTCACTTCGACATTCCCAACCGCAGACTCGACGTTGAAATCAGCGACAAAGAAATTGCAGAGCGGCTGAAGGGCTTTAAGCCGCCCGCACTCCGCTGGCCACGCGGCGTCTTCCGCAAGTATGTCGATCGCGTAAGCAGCGCCTCGGAGGGAGCAACAACGTAAAACAGCTTCTAGCCGCTAGCTAAAAGCCTGGAACTAAAAGGAACATCAACGAGCTGGCATCACCGGATAACAAGCTAAGAGCTCAAAGCTAATAGCTGAAAGCTCGAAAAGGAGTCTCACATGGGAACCTACGCAACCACGCAAGCCTCGAACGCTCATCTCACCACCCCCACCCGTCTCACCGGCGCTGAGATCCTCTGGGCCACGCTGGTGGGCGAGGGCGTCACCGATGTCTTTGGCTATCCCGGCGGAGCGATTCTGCCCGTATACGACGCGCTGCGCAAGTTTCCCATTCACCACACCCTGGTGCGGCACGAGCAGGGCGCGGCACACATGGCCGACGGCTACTCGCGCGCCTCGGGCAAGGTGGGCGTGGCCATCGCCACCAGCGGACCCGGCGCCACCAACCTGGTCACCGGCATCGCCACCGCAATGCTGGACTCCATTCCTATCGTCTGCATCACCGGCAACGTCTCCAGCAAGGTTCTGGGCACCGACGCCTTTCAGGAGGTCGACATCACCGGCATCACCTTGCCTGTGACCAAGCACAACTTCCTTATCAGCCGCGCCGAGGATATTGCCCCGGCGGTGCGTTACGCATTCCAGATTGCCAAATCGGCGCGCCCCGGCCCGGTGCTGATCGACATTACCAAGGATGCGCAGCAGGCTACGGCTCTCTTCGACTATGAGGCCGCCAGGCCGCGCCCCCATCGCGACCATCCCATGCGCAAGTTCGAGGACTCCAGCCTGGCGTGCGCAGCCGAGCTCATCCGCTCCGCCAAGCGCCCCGTCATCCTCGCCGGCCACGGCATCATCGAGTCCGGCGCCATGGAGCAGGTGCGCACCCTGGCCGAGCGCGCGCAGATTCCCGTCGGCCTCACCCTCCTCGGCCTGGGCGCATTTCCCGCCTCCCATCCCCTCAACATGGGCATGATGGGCATGCACGGCGAGGCCTGGGTCAACCACGCCATCCAGGAAGCCGACCTGCTCATCGCCTGCGGCATGCGCTTCGACGATCGCGTCACAGGAACCCTCGCCACCTACGCCACCAAGGCCAAAAAGATCCACATCGAAGTGGACCCCGCCGAGATCAACAAGAACGTCAAGGTGGACGTCGCCCTGGTCGGCGATCTCAGCGAAGTGCTCGAGCAGTTGCTGCCCCGCATCCCCGGCCGCGACGGCTCCGCATGGCTCAAGACCATCGCCTCCATCAAAGGCGACGCCGCTGTCCGCGACATCAAGAACCTGCCCGACTCCGGCCATCTCTATGCCGCCCACGTCATCCACGACATCTGGCGCATCACCGGCGGCAACGCCATCGTCGTCACCGACGTCGGCCAGCATCAGATGTGGGAGGCGCAGTACTACCACCACGAGCAGCCGCGCTCGCTGATTACCTCCGGCGGCCTGGGAACCATGGATTTTGCTTTGCCCGCGGCCATCGGCGCCAAGTTCGCCCGCCCCGACAAGGAGG
>JBEKZR010000226.1:0-6109 GCA_049509715.1 Occallatibacter sp.
CTGATTCAGGCCTCCATCGATCCGTGCTACCTGTCGGTGCAGGAGTAGCAAGGATCGATGGAGGCCTGAATCAGCGGCGTATCGGCCAGACGCGCGCCTTTCACCATCCAGCGAATCGCCGGCATCACAGCAAAGGTTGGCGTGCGCACATGCACCCGGGCTGGATTCCGCGAACCCTCTTTCCATGAAACCGAGTACATGACCTCTCCGCGTGGCGCTTCGACTCTTGCCGTCGACGTTCCGGTGATGAAGTTGAATTTGTCGTCGCCGGTGTGGAACTCGCCGGGTGGCAGCTTGGCCAGCGCCTGCCTTAAAATCTTGCAGCTTTCCATGATTTCCAGTGCGCGGACCAACAGGCGGGCGCGCACGTCGCCATCCGGCTGCACGGGCACGTCAAACTCCATCTCCGCATAGGCCGCGTAAGGCGCATCTTTTCGCAGATCCTGAGGCAATCCAGATGCACGCGCCACCGGCCCAACAACGCCGCAGGAGATAGCCTTTTCCATGCTCAACACGCCGATGCCCGCGCAACGCGAACGCGCCGTTCTGCTGGTGGTGAAGATAGGAATGACAGTGCGCGCCATCTCGCCTTCCAGCGCTTCGACCATTTTCAGAATGGCCTGCGGATCGGTGATGTCTCTATTAACTCCGCCGATGCGGTTCATGGAATAGTTGACGCGATTGCCGCTAATGGCGGCGAGGATGTCCATGATCTTCTCGCGAATCTCGAAGCAGGTCATGAACATGGTTTTGAATCCCATGAGCTTGGCCGCGATGCCGGCCCACAGCACGTGCGAGTGCAGCCGCTCCAGCTCCGCCATAATGACGCGAATGTATTGCGCGCGCGGCGGCGCCGTTACGCCCGCCAGCCCTTCCATAGCCCTGCACAACGTGAGTGTATGAATGAACGAGCAGATGCCGCAGACCCGCTCCATCAGCGCGATGACCTGAATGTAGTTGCGGGTTTCGGCCAGGTGCTCGATGCCGCGGAAGTTGAACCCGATATGCAGCTTGGCGTCCTGAACGGTTTCGCCCTCGCAGATCATATCCAGCTTGTAGGGTTCTTCCAGTCCGGGGTGATAGGGACCCATGGGAATCTTGTAGCTCATTTATTCTCCTTACCCGCGGTCACGGCGTCGCGCAGGTTCACTCCCGGCGTGTCTCCCCGGCGCAGAAGCAGGGGTTCATACTCGCGGCCGAGGAAATCGATGGCGAAGCCTTCGTGAATCTCGCGCTCGATCCAGTCGGCGGCCTCGCACAGGTCGTAAATACTCTCGATCCTGCCGTTTTCAATGGAGTTGCCGGCAATCTGAAAGGGAAAACCCAGCAACTGCCCATCGAGGTCCCAGTGGTACTCCAGGCGAAATCCCTCGTCCTTGGGAAGCTGATAGGCGGTGATGGTGACAAAGCGGGCATGCAGTTCGTTCATCGCCTTGGCGAGTTCGCGCACACTCAATGCGCCGGTCGCGAGCCAATGCGCGCCACCCGTTTCGACCCAGGGTTCCGTGGTCCCCAGTTTTTCAGAAACGCTATCGAGCGGAGTCAAGGTGCTTGTCGTCATTGCGCGCCTCCCGGGACGGGGTTGGTTACCTGCGCGACGGCGGCGGCAGCCGGAACCGCTGTGGCCGGCTTGACGGTCTGCTTGCGGGCAACGGTGTAGGACTGTTTCAACGCCCCAATGGTCAGGTACACGGGCGGACATGCGGAGTCCTGGCTGAGCGCGTGGGTTTTGCAGCCTTCAACGCAGCGGCCGCAGAAGGTGCAATGACCGGGATCGTAGCTCCAGGTGAATTCGCCTTTGCCGGCTTTGAACTCGATGGCGCGCGCGGTGCAGCGAAATCTGCAGATTGCGCAGCCGCTGCAGAGCTCGGGATCGAAGCGCACCAGGCCCCGGTAACGCTCGCTCACCTGGGGGCGCGCGGGAAAGAGCAAAGTCCGCGAGCCGCCCCACAGGTTCTTCCACAGCATGGTGAGAATGTTCATGCTCTATACCTCATGAAGAGCGCGGAGGCAACGGCCAGAACCGCGAAGATCAGCGTGCATTGCCAGTAAAAACGGACCGTAGTATCGATCTGCAACCGCGCCGTGGCTGCCGCGACCGTGGACAAGAGCAAGACGATGGCAAAGGAGAGCGCGACGAAGACCAGGGCGGCGAGCCACCAGAGGGTGAGATGGGGAGCGATCAGCGTGGCCACCAGGCCAGTAGCCGCAACCCACTCGAGGCCATGCGAGAGCTCCCACATAGCCAACTCGGGACCGGCGTACTCGACCATGGGCCCGGAGTAAATCTCCTGCTCGGCGTTGGGCAGCGAGAAGGGATTGAGATGGAGCTTGGCGGGCAGACAAACCAGGATCGCAATCACGCCCAGGATTTGCAGCGGCGAAACCGGCAGTTGCGCCAGGGCTTCAAGCCGGAAGGTATGCTGCGAGGCGGCGATGGAGATGATGGCCAGAAGAAAGACCACGTTGTAGGAGACGCTGAGGACGGCCTCGCGCGCCGAGCCGATCTCGCCAAAGATGGAACGCGAGGAGAAGCCGGCGGCGATGATGCACATGGAGGGCAGTTCCAGCAGCGCCAGCAACAGGATCAGGTCGCCCTGGAAGCCGCCGGAGGCGGGCAGCACGGGCAGCAGGCCAACCGCGCCGGCCGCCGCCGAGACGGCAAGCAGCGGCCATAGCCTCATCAGCAGGCCGCCCACGCCGCTGCGCGGAGGCATCTGCTTGCCCAGCAGCTTGATGAAATCGTAAAACGGCTGCATGAAGGGAGGCCCGATGCGGCCCTGCATCAGGGCCACCGCTTTGCGTTCCACCCACAGGAAGAACCACGCGGCGGGCACGGCGAAGAGCAGCCCGGGAAAGATAAGCAGGCGCGCTAACGCGGTGGTCAAATTCATAGCTGCACCTCACTGGCTGCGGCTTTGGCGGCGCATTCGCACGCGGAGGCCGACTCGACGACAGGCACCATGACAGACTCAACCGGCAGCTTATTGCCTCGCACGGCCAGAATCTCCGCGGCCTTGGCTATGCCCAGCACAATGGCGTCGGGACGCGGCGGACAGCCGGGCACGAAGACATCGACCGGGATGTGCCGATTAAGCGGCCCGTCCAGCGTCCGGCTATCGATGAAGACATT
Organism: Occallatibacter sp.; assembly: GCA_049509715.1. Classification (GTDB taxonomy): domain Bacteria; phylum Acidobacteriota; class Terriglobia; order Terriglobales; family Acidobacteriaceae; genus Telmatobacter. The sequence continues at coordinate 3,134 of JBEKZR010000226.1, forward strand.
GGTCGTCGCCGGACAGGAGCCGATGGCCACCACAGCCTTGGGTCCGTAGACTTGCCCGTAGACGGTTTTTATGGCCTCGACGGCATTGTGGGTGACAGGGCCGGTGATGCAGAGAATGTCAGCGTGGCGCGGCGAGCCTTCCAGGCGCACACCTAACTGCTCGGCGTCGTAACGAGGGGTAAGACTGGCCACCAGCTCGATATCACAACCGTTGCAACTTCCCGAGTTCATGTGGAAGAGCCAGGGGCTGCGGCGCCGGCAGTAACACATCAATCGATTCCAGAGCTTCATGGTCTACCCCCAAGCAGCAGTTGCACGGCGTGGGGCCAGATGCCGGCAGCCAGAATCAGCACAGTCAGCACGACGATGGTGGCCTGCAACAGAAAAGGCTCACTTATTGGATGCGGCGGCATTGGTGTTGGACTCGGCGGCGGACTCGGCTCAGGCGCCGGACCCCACCAGATGCGGGTTAAAGCCAAGGTATAGGCGATCAGCGCGAAGATGGACGAGAGGATGAAAACCGCGGCCAGAGGCCAGCCAATCTGCACGGCGGTCTCGTAGAGTCTCCAGCGGCCGATGTAACCCATGGTCGGCGGAATGCCCAGCATGGCCAACATTCCAAAGAGGAAGCCGAAAGTGGCGACCGGATAGCGCGTAACCAGGCCCTTGGGTTCGCCTTCGAGCGCGCCGTCGGCTTCGGGACCGCTGAGGCAGATGAAGAGCAGAGCTTTGGCCAAGGAGTGAGTAGCAGCGGCAAAGATCGCGCCTTCTGCTCCGATGATGTTGGCGGAAAAAGCTCCCAGCAACAAGAAACCTACATCCTCGACAGTTGAAAGAACCAATAGCCGTTTCAAGCTGCGCTGCGTAAGCATCAGAAGAGCAGCCAGGAAGGAGGTTGCCGCTGCCATTACAAGCAGAGGGAAGTTGTGAATAAAATAAGTAGGCAGCGGAGCGACCAGGAACTCACTAAAAGCGGCCATATCGACAACCGCGATAATCACACCGAGAACCAATGCTGGAATTTCGTCAGCCAGCGCAAGCAGCCAGAAGAAGAGCGGAACCGCAGCCAGCTTAATGAAGATGCTGGTGAGCATCAGTGCGTTCGACCACCGGGGTTGGTTCTCAATCAGTAGATCACTTGAAACCAGTGTGACGGCAGAGAGAAGAACCACAGTCAGATAGGTCAGCTTGGCCGCTTTGGTCCGCGCCGTAATCCACACCAACCCCACTGTCAGCAGCGCGGCAACTTCCAAACAGCCAAAACGCACCCAATGATTTGGTCTTGTAATGAGGAGGCCCAGGGCTGCGCCAACACTGACAATAAACATTAGAGACGCTATGCGACGACTATTCTTATGCGCTAGAGCAGCAAGAACCAATGCAATTCCAGCCACAGCACATGCACACACCAGCAGCATAGGTGCGGGAAGCGTCACTGAAATTGGCAGCCTGCCCGAAATCGTTGCGGTGTCGATCCCCGGCGCAAGCCAACGCGCTCCAGCCAGGATCGCCGCCGCCAGCACGATAACCAGCGCCAGCGCGTTGCGCTCCATCCAGGAGACGATAACGCCCAGCCCGCGCGAGACAGCCTGCAAGCCGCTCCAGACGCCGAGATAGACAGCGTCTACATTGGTCCAGCGGAAGAACTCACGCCAGTTTTGCAGGAAGATGCTGGAAAAATCGCTGGCCGTAAGCCTGTCCTCCGACGACAACGGCTCTCCACCGGTGAAGATTCCTCCGCCCGCGCCAACCAGCGCAGCCCCGCCCCCGGAGACCGTAACGGCAACCGTGGCCGGACGCGCGGCGTAGGCAACGGCGTAGATCAGACCGCCCAGCACAATCGAAACCACGGCCAGCACCAGGCCGCCGACGGTCGAGAAGCTGCCCGCATCGCCCGAGAGCCCAAACCAGGTGACCTGCGCCACGGTCAGCCGAAACGCAAGCAGGATGGGATTGAGCAGATAATTGACGGCCAATTGCGGCGCGACGCCCAGGATAACGCTGCCCGCGGCCAGCAAACCCATCCCCCAGATCATGGTCGGCGGAGACTCGTGAGCGTCTTTGGTAGCTTCCGTCGTGGGTCCCAGAAAGACGGCGCTGGTGGACTTGGCGCCGAAAAAGACAGTGCCCAGGCTGGCCGCCCAGGCCACCATCGCGGGAACGGCCCATCCGGCCTGTAAGGCAGCGGCGTAAAGCATCCACTTGCTGGCGAAGCCGCTCATGAGCGGAATGCCCATCATGCTGCCCACGCCGATCAGCCAGGAGAGAGTGGTATGCGGCATCTTCTGCGCCAGGCCGCCCAGTTTGTTCATGTCGCGCGTGCCCGAGGCGTGCTGTACCGAGCCTGCGGTCAAAAACAGCCCGGCTTTGAAGAAGCCGTGATTGAGGCAATGGAGGAGGCCGGCGGCGATGGCCAGCGGCGTGCCGATGCCCAGGCCCATCATCATGTAGCCGATCTGGCTCACCGTGGAAAAGGCCAGCATGCGCTTCAGATCGGTCTGCACCATGGCGTACATGACGCCGACGGCCATGGTGACGGTGCCCACCCACATCAGGGATTCATTTCCCCAGGCGAAGCCTCCATTCGCCGGCCAAGCGCCAAAGCTGTGCATGCGGGCGGCCAGATAAACGCCGGCCTTGACGTAGCAGGCGGCGTGGAGCAGGGCGCTAACCGGGGTGGGCGCGGCCATGGCCTCGGGAATCCAGGTGTGCAGGGGAAACTGCACGGACTTGGCCACCAGAGCCACCAGCATCAGAACGAAGATTCCGCCCGTGAAGGCGCGCGCCACGGCCGGATCGGTCCACAGCGCGCTGCCTGTGCGGTGATAGACGACCAGGATGGCGGCCAGCAGGCCGTATCCAGCAATGTGGGTCATCAGCAAGACTTTGCGCGCGCCACTGACCGCCTCGGGGTTGGTGTACCAGAAGCCCACCAGGCTGAATGAGCATAGGCCGACCAGTTCCCAGCAGAGATAA
>JBEKZR010000227.1:0-6109 GCA_049509715.1 Occallatibacter sp.
CCCAATCACATCGATCGCCACGGGAATCGTCCTCGGAGGCATGCAGGCATTCTTGTCGCAGGCCTGATAGCGCAGCCTAGCCTCCACCAGATGATTGCCTGCCGTGGCCACGATGCGCGCCCGGATGGTGAACTCGCCAGTGTAGACGCTCAGCTTCGTGCCGGGATCCAACGGCAGCGTGAAGTCCTCGCCGGCAGGGTAGCTGGCTCCCTCTAACCGCACGCCGGAGCCCTCAGGAATCGAAAACGTCGTCGGAATGAGTTCGTCTTCCCTGGGTGTGTGCGAGTTGATATGCAGCCCTTGCGCAATGCGGAAGTGCAGGTCAATCTCGGCCGGCTTGCCGGCAGTTACCGTCACCTGCTCGGGAAACAGAAACTCGACCGCCGCGCCTTTCAGGATCGACCGGCCCGGCTGGTCGGCCTGCCCCTGAGCCGGCAAGCCGGCCATGAGAAGAACCAGAGCCGTTATACCGATTTGCATCTTCATCCCAGCCATCGTTCCGAATCCTGCGCTCATGCTGAAAGCTAGTAGCTAGTAGCTAGTAGCTAGAAGCTGCTATTACTTCCCCAGCGCCTGGCGAATATTCGCCTCGATCTCGTCCTTGGAGGTCAGCCCCAGTTGCGCGGCGACCACCGTCCCATTGCGGTCCACGAAGAAGGACGCGGGCAATGCATCCAGGCCGCCGTACGCCTTGTCGAGCGTTGCGCCGTCGATCAAAACCGGGTAGGGAATATGCATTTGCTGCGCGAAGCGAGCGATCTCGCTCTTTTCCTCGCTCAGCTTCTGCGGGTCGTCGCGATCGATGTCGTCCGCCGAAACGCCGAGAATCTCAAATCCCTGCGCGGCGTACCGATTCCGCAACTCAATCAGCCACGGCGTCTCGATCTTGCACGGAGCGCACCACGTGGCCCAGAAATTGATCAGCACCGCCTTGCCCTTGTAGCTGGCCAGCGACACTTTTCTGCCGCTCAGGTCTTCCAGGGCAAAGGCCGGCGCCGGCCTGCCCTTGAGGGGCGATAAGTACTGCGGCGCGCCGCCTGCCGGATTGGCTACCAGTTCGCCCTGCGCCACGGAGGCCAACAGCCTCTCGGCGGCCTGCTTGCGGTACTCCCAGTTGGCCCATCCCGCCCAGGCAAAGACGGCCAGGATGAACAGAACGGCAGTGAGAACAAGAGTGTTGCGCTTCACGGGAATTGACCTCTCCGTTTAATTGTACGAGCCACCTGCGGTGGGGCCAACCGCCTTCGGCCCCGACGCAGGAGGCGTAAGCTGTTACCATCAACACTCGATGAGCGAAGCAGAAAAACCGCGTGGCAATCGTGAACAAGGCTCTCAGAGAGCGCCAGCCCCGGAGCCAGCAGCGCTGGTGCGCACCGAGGCGGCGGCGCTGGAAGCCCTGGCCGCGCGCCTTGAAGGGCCGATGGCCGAAGCATTCTCCCGCGCCGTCGAACTGATTTTGCGCTGCGGCCATGAAAACGGCCGCGTCGTGGTCACCGGCATGGGCAAAAGCGGCATCATTGCGCAGAAAATTGCCGCCACGCTCAGTTCCACCGGCTCCCCAGCCCTGTTTTTGCACCCGGCCGAAGCCGTGCACGGCGACGTGGGCGTGCTGATGCCCGGCGATGTGGTCGTCGCGCTATCCGCCAGCGGCGAAACCGAGGAGATTCTCCGCCTTCTGGCCACGCTCAAGCGCAAGGGCGACGCGCTGGTCAGCTTCATCTGCAATCTGAACTCGACCCTGGCCGCCGCGAGCGACGTGGCTCTCGACTGCGGCGTGGAGCGCGAGGCCTGCGGGCTGAATCTTGCGCCCACAGCCTCCACCACCGCCATGCTGGCCCTGGGAGATGCGCTGGCCATCGCCGTCAGCCTGCGCAAGGGCTTCCGGGCGGAGGATTTTGCCGAGTTGCATCCCGGCGGCAAGCTGGGCAAGCGCCTGGCCAAGGTCCGCGACCTGATGCACACCGGCGACGATGTGCCCGTGGTCGCTCCCACCACCTCCATGACCGACGTGATCTACGAGATGTCCTCGAAGAAGCTGGGCATCACGACCGTGCAGGAGAGTGGCGAACTGCGAGGCGTGATCAGCGACGGCGATCTGCGGCGGCTGCTGGAGCGCGAAGGCGGCGCAGCCCTCAGCCGCACAGCCGGCGAAGCCATGAACGCCCATCCGAGGACTATTCATGCGGAGGAACTGGCCGCTAAGGCGCTGGCGATTCTGGAAGAGCGCAAGATCACGTCGCTGGTGGTGGTGGATGCCGACCAGAAAGTCGAAGGAGTGCTGCACCTGCACGATCTGTGGGGCGTGGAGCTGATTTGAATTCAACGGATTTGGCGGAGGTCAGCGAAACTGCGGAGCCATGAGCGCGACCATCTCGAGGTCCCGGTCCAGAATTACGGATTTATCGGGATCGGAAGCGTCGTAGTGCACGTGGACCCTCTTATCCTTGACCTGCCGGACGAACTCATTCGCGTCTTCCTCGCGGCGAAAGCGGTGTACATGCTTGCCTGAACGGTACTCCTCTACGTAATAGGTGTATGTAATCTCGGCCCAGAAGCGCAGCCCTTCCTTATGAACCTGCCCGTTCAGGACTGTGGCATCAGTCGCGGGCCATCCGGCCATCGCTTGGCTCTGCCGCCGTTTCTGATAAAGCTTCCGTACGCCGAACGCCGCAATCGCGCCCGGAATGATCCCAAAGACCTTGAGGAGCTTGATAAAGCCCAGCAGAATCGCTTCCCAAGGGATGTGGTGGGGATTCATATCTGAGAGTATGTCACATAGCTCCGGCCAACCGATTGGCGCCTCAAAGAAATGCTTTTAAAACCTTCCAGGATTCTGGACGTTTAAAATGAAAGCTGCTGTCATTTGTCTTGCGTCCGCAGCGAAACCGGGGTCCCGGCGACAGGTCTTCGTCTCTGGGTGGCAGGCGGACGGGAAAGCACGCACTCATCGCTATGCATCGCTGGTCCAAGTTGTTTATTCCCACCCTTCGAGAGGCCCCGGCGGACGCCGAAGTGGCCAGCCACAAGTTCCTGCTCCGCGCCGGCTACATCCGCCAGCTCGGCGCGGGCATCTACAACTACCTCTTCCTTGGGGCACGCTCGATGAACAAGATCATCGGCATCGTGCGCGAGGAGATGGATCGCATCGGCCAGGAGTTCTACCTGCCGGCCATCCATCCCCGCGAACCGTGGGAGCAGAGCGGCCGCTGGACAACCATGGGCGACAACATGTTCCGGCTGAAGGACCGCAAGGGCGCGGAGCTGTGCCTGGGCATGACCCACGAAGAGATTATGACCACCATCGCCCGCAGCGAGTTGCGCAGCTACAAGCAGTTGCCGCAGATCTGGTACCAGATTCAGACCAAGTTCCGCGACGAGCCGCGGCCCAAATCCGGTCTCCTGCGCGTGCGGCAGTTCACCATGAAGGACAGCTACTCCTTCGATATGGATAAGGCCGGCTTGGACAAGAGCTTCGATCTGCACGATGAGGTATACCGCAGGATATTCACCCGCTGCGGGCTTAAATTCGTAGCCGTCGAGGCCGATTCGGGCTCCATGGGCGGCTCGCAGTCGCAGGAGTTCATGGTCTACACCGACGCCGGCGAGGACCTGATCGCAAGCTGCCCGGTCTGCGGCTATGCGGCGAACGTGGAGAAAGCCGTTTCACGGCTTGATCCTTTGGTTGAGATGGAGGCGACCGGTGACGGCAAGCCGGAGTTGGTTCATACGCCGGGCTGCGGAGCGATTGCGGATGTGGCCGCGTTCTTCAAAATTTCTCCAGCTTCGGATATCAAATGCGTGGCCTACATGGCCGCAATCTCCCAGATTCAGCCTTCTGAACCCGGAGGGGCCGGTGGTTCCAATTTGCCGGTTGCTGTGTTTCTAAGAGGTGACCACTCTCTCAACGAAACCAAGCTGATCGGCGTGCTTAATGATTTTCTGAGATCCCATGGGCCGGCATCAAGCTCCGTAACCGAGCTTCGTTTCATGGATGATGACAAGCTCGAGAAATATTTCCACGGGCCGGCTGGATATCTCGGCCCAGTTGGACTTCTGGAGTCAATGAGAGCTGGCCTCCCTGTCATCGTCGACCGCGCCCTCGAAGGCCGCAGGAACATGGTCTGCGGAGCGAACAAGCTGGACTACCACTTGCGCAACGTGATACCGGGCCGCGATTTCACCTGGACCCTCAGCGCCGACATCCGGAGCGTGAACGAAGGCGAAGCCTGCCCGAAAGACGGCTGCGCGGGCAAGCTGGTGGTCGGCAAGGCGGTTGAAGTCGGCCACATCTTCAAGCTGGGCTACAAGTACTCCGAGAGCATGGGCGCACGCGTGCTGGACGTGAACGGCAAGGAAGTGACTCCCATCATGGGCAGTTACGGCATCGGCATCGAGCGCATCTTGACCGCGGCCGTCGAGCAGTCGAACGACAAGAATGGGTTTTGTCTGCCGGCCTCGATTGCGCCTTTCACGGTGGTAGTTACAGTCACCAACGTTTCCGATCCGGCACTCGCGCAAACCGGCGAAAAGCTGGCCGCGGAACTGGAATCCGCCGGCCTGGACGTGTTGCTGGATGACCGTGACGAGCGCGCCGGCGTCAAATTCAAGGATGCGGACCTGGTGGGCATTCCCTACCGCATCAACGTGGGCAAAAAGGCTGCGGGCGGCCAGGTGGAACTGGTGACGCGCGCGACGGCAACCAGCGTCGATGTAGCGTTGGATGAAGTAGTGGCGCTGGTGAAAGTCCGCGTCGCGGAAGACGCGTAAATGACGGCTTTTAGCTTCTAGCTCTTCCTGTGCGCATTTGCGGCTTCGGTTTCCGACCGATTCCGCCCCCGGCACGGAAAGGCTAGAGGCAGTAGCTCAGTAAAAGGAGCAGCGATGGCGTTGAGAATCAGGTTGGCGATACCCAAGGGAAAGCGTGCCTGGGCAACGCTGCTGCTGGGCACCGGGGTGTTTACGGTTGGTGTCGCCGGTATTGTGTTCATTGCCGTCTTCGGTTATTTCTACTTCAAGTATCAACACATTGTGAATGATCGTCTGAAGCAGCCGATCTTTGCCTCGACCGCCAAGATCTATGCCGCGCCGCGCGAGGTGCGCCCGGGGCAAAAACTCACCGTCCAGCTCATCGCCAACGAGTTGCGCCAAGCCGGGTATTCGGCTGATGGCGCCGCGCAGACCTCCGAGTTGGGCACCTACAAGCAAGGCGGGCAGACCATCAGGGTCCGGCCCGGCCCACAATCCTATCACGCGCAGGACAGCGCAACCATCCGCATCAGCGCTGGCGTTGTGGATTCGATCAGCGACGATCACGGCCAGCCGCTGGCCAGCTATGAGTTGGAACCGCTGCTGATTACCGGCCTGAGCGACGATCCCAACCGCACCAAGCGCCGCCTGCTCGCCTACAACGAGATTTCGCAGAGCCTGATACAGGCGGTTCTGGCCATCGAAGACCGCCGCTTCTTCGAGCACGGCGGCGTCAACTACATCAGCATGATCAGCTGGGCGTGGCATGACTTGATTGGCGACCGCAAGCATCGGGGCGGAGCCTCAACGCTGACGATGCAACTGGCGAAGCTGCTCATCGTCGCCGACACAGGCACGATTCGATACAAAATCTCCCAGATCGTCGTTGCCTTCCAACTTGAACATCGCTTCAACAAGCAGCAGATCTTCGAGATGTACGCCAACCAGATCCCGATGGGCCAGCGCGGCAGCTTCTCCATCAACGGTTTCGGCGAGGCATCCCAGGTCTACTTTGGCAAGGACGTAAGCAAGCTCGATCTGGCCGAGTGCGCTTTCCTGGCCGGCATCATTCAACGGCCCAGCTATTTCAATCCCTTTCACCATCCGGACCGCACCATCGAGCGGCGCAACGTGGTGCTGGATTCAATGGTTGAAACCGGAGCCATTACCAAGGTCCAGGCGGAAGCAGCCAAGGCGGAGCCGCTGCACCTGGTTCCCGGCAGCGTGGACGCCAGCGAGGCGCCGTACTTTGTGGACCTGGTTCACGATCAATTGGTGCAGAGACTGGGCGAGCGCGACTTCAACCGCGAAAGCATGCGTATCTACACCTCGCTCGATCCAGACCTGCAACGGATAGCGACGG
>JBEKZR010000228.1:0-6108 GCA_049509715.1 Occallatibacter sp.
CCAAATCAATTCAAACGGGCAAAACATGCGCACCAAACCGCAAACCAGCGTGGAATAATCCGTGCGAGCATGGATGAATTCGGGCCGCACAGCACTCCGGCGCAGCGCTCTGGCGAGGCGAAGCGCATTCAATATCTCTGCAAACGGCAGCCGAGGATTGAATCCTTGAAAGAGCCGGATAGTGACTCCATACCTCTGCTCAAGTTCCGCTCTGTGCAAAGCTGAGGCGGCATAATTCGCCCTTGAAAGGGGAAACACCCACACTTCCATGTCAATTCCTAAGCTGCGCATTTCCTGAACATGGATCAGTACCTGTGACTCGAAGATAGTAGGCCAAATACCATGGAATACTACAAACAGGCCACGCCGCCGATTCGGACCTTGTAGACACGTTTTCACTGCGAACTCCTGCTTAATCCAGATTAGGATGTATGGGCCTTTATCACTTCATTGTCGAGTGATTCCACGCGGTGGCAATACAGATAACTTACACAACTTTCAACGCAGCCATCAGTACAGAACTGGCATGGCAGTGGAGTCGTTCACTCGTCTCGCCGGAACACCTGCAACTTCAGCATATATCTCTGCCAGCCGTTGGCCCTGAATATGTGCATCAAACTTCAGCTCGACATGCCGTCTCGCCTCGGCCAGTTCGGGTTCCCAGTTCCCAGCGTTCTCGACGAGCCATCGCAAGCGGTGCACGAGTCCTGGACCGTCACGTTCTTCCGCCAGTTCAGCGGACGTTGGCAATGCGTTCGGAATATCGCAATGTCGCGTGCTAACGATGGGCATACCGCTGGCCGCCATTTGGATAATTCCAACCGGCGCACCCCCTTCGGTATCTCCGTCGGTCGCGGTTACGCTGGGAGAGAGAAAGACGTGATGGTCATATGCCTCTTTCAAGAACTTCTCATACGCACAAAAACCCAGCAGCCGAGTCTGCGGCTTGAGACCGTACTCCTCCAATGCTGCCAGGATCCGCGCTTTCTCGTCCTGACTGCGCAGCTCCGCGGTTGCATCGCCAATCACGGTCAACTGGACCGGAACCTCACGTCTGATGGCGCCGAGTGCGGCTAAGGCATAAGGAATTCCCTTTTTCTCGCGAAAGGTTGCGGCGATCAACACCCGAAGAGGCGTACCCGGCTGCCAACTGCGTGGACGATATGGAATCTCATCCACACGCACACCAAGATGATGGACGCCCACCTTTTCTTGAGGACAACCCAACTCGATAATGCAGCGCGCCATGTGAGGACCTTCACAGAGTACGCGATTGACAATCAAAAAGAGCTCGCGATACCGCGCGCGCCAGTGAGGATGCAGCTTCGGCAACAGACTTACGTCCAAACCGTAAAAGGTGACGATATGACGCGCGCCGATCCGTTTAACAGCCTTGTAATTGGCCCAGCCCACGTTTCCGAAATGCGAATGGACAATCTGCGGATTAATCCTCTGAGCTTGAGTCGTGAGATACCCCAGATCATTCCTTATTCGCAACTTCCGCAAGCCCTTGTCCCAATACCAGCGCAATGCGGATGCATCGGTGAGGCAATGAAGATTCCGCACAGCAAATTGACCCAGATTCGCAGTGGCCTCACAGACGACGTGATTTTCGACCCACTCTGGCAGTTGCGTTAGTTGATCGTACAGCCAAACCTCGGTCTGTGGGAGCCATACCGGCACATAGTGCACAACCCTCATAGGCGTAGCAGTCGGGATCACGATTGCCTCCCGACTAACGCGAGCACTTCGCGAAGCTGTCCACGATTCACGATCCAAGTGGCTGCAACATATGCAGCCGCGCCAGTCGCAACCAGAACCAGCAAGGCAGCCGGAGGTGACCACCCCGTCAAGACCGAACGCACTGCCAAAACAGTTACGGCCATCAAAAGGCTAGCTGCCAGCGGGCGGGCAAGGGCCGCGGCAAACGGGGCCAGTCGCATACCGATAAGCCGAAATGGAATGGCAAAGCTTGGTATCATAAGACCAAACGTAACGATGGCATAAGCGGCCGCGACCCCTAGCACACCCCACCGCAGTCCCACGCCAAAGCCAACCGCGGTCAACAGGCCTGCGCCGACGCCCCAGCGGAACATCACATCCGTGCGCCCCTTGGCTTGATAAATCGCCCCCTCAGTGGCACTAATTGACTCGACCATCCCAACTAGCGCCAAAATCTTGATGAGGGGAATTGCCTGCGCCCATTTCGGCCCAAAGATCGAGAGCACAAACGGTTCGGCGACCATCCACAACCCGACCATCATAGGAAACGTGATCAGCGCGATCATGCCGGCGGTACGGAGGTAAGCGGAGCGGAAACGAGCGTCATCATCCTGCAACTGCGCGTAGACAGGAAACATCACCCGGCTGATCACTGTAGTGATACTTTGAAGCGGGTATAACATGATGCGATAGGCAAGCATATAAATACCCAACGAAGTCGCACCCAGGAACTTTCCAACGAGAAGGTAATCAGCGTTTCGGGCAAAATAATTGAACGTATTAAAGCCAACCAAATTTAGACTGTACTTGCTGATTCCGCGAATCTCCTGCCAGTGGAACAATAACCGTGGCCGCCAATCGGAGAAACACCAGAGCAGTATGCTGATCACGCTCACGGTTGTGAGCGATTGCGCCACCAAGGCCCACACACCAAATCCGGCAATTGCGGTGCTGATGCCGACCACCGCACCGCAGGTTACTCCGGCAACTTCGACTCTTGCCAGGATGCGGAACATTAGTTTGCGTTCGAAGAGTGCCTGTTGAAGGATGCTGAGCCCGGACACAATGAAATTCAACGCCAGAACGCGGAGCAAGACAATCACGCGCGGTTCATGATAGTACATCGCTACCAAGGGAGCGGCAGCAACCAGCACCGTTGTACCGAGCGTCCCAAAGGCAACATTGGCCCAGAATACACTGGAGAGCAGTTCCTCCGTCACCTCGCGGTTCTGGATAATGGCCGACGAGGTACCAAGATCCTTGAAGAGGTTCACAAACCCAATCACTACGGTTGCCATGGCGACCAAGCCGAACTCGACCGGTGTCAGCAAACGCGCGAGCACCACCATAGTGAGAAACTGCGCCGCCTGTTGTCCTGCCTGCGATGCGAAATTCCATTTCACGCCTGAGGAGGTCTTTTGTAATAGGGACAATGGAAATCAACCTTCAGTACTTCCGTGTTTGCAACTCGTTAAGCCTGGAGTAAGACTCAATGCAGACAATTTCGCACCATAACACCAGTTTCACAATGAGCATATTCTCCACTCGTCCGGGATCTATACTTCCCGGTTCGGACCCCTCTTCTCTGAGAAACGAGGATGCCACGTTGTTGGTTTCAGAACACTAGCTAAAGCGCTCTCCAATCCTCGCGCGATGACGCGCCACCCAGCGCCCAAACGGCAAGCTGCAACCGCCGTCAGAAAGGCTTGAGATGCCCACATAACCGCCCTCTGCCGCGACCACGATGTGGGAACCGTCGATGTCCACTATTGTGCCCGGTGCGACAATAGCACGATTGGCGGTGTTCCTATTACTTGAAAGGAATTCCGCACGGTGAATCCTCACCAGACGATCACGATATGTACAAAATGCTGTCTCAGTGCGGATCAGATTGTGAATCGCGCGGGCATGCATCAGGCACCAAGAGACACAATGGTCAATCTCGCGATCATTATAATTAAAACTTCCGTCTCCCATTTGTGGAATCGGCGCGGTGCCGTTTGCAAGGTTGCTTTCAACTTCGCATATTAATGCCGGCGTATACTCGATAATCGCGCGACAGTACTCCGAGTAATACATCGTAGAAATGGGGAATCGAATCTGCGCGACTATCGGCCCAGCATCGAGTCTTTCAGTCATGAGGTGTGCAGTCACTCCGCCTTCTGCATCACCCTTGGCAATTGCCCAATAATGGGGGTGGGCTCCGCGGTTACGCGGTAGAAGTGCTGGGTGAAAGTTTATTCCGCCACGGTGCGCTGTCTCTAGTAACTCGCGGGAAAACATCTGCGGATAAGCAGCGCTGAGGATGACATCCGGTGCGCATTCCGACATACGGAGCGCAAATTCAGGATCGTTCACGTCCTCTGCCACCCAGACCGGTATACCAGCATGTCGGCAAATCGATGACAGTCCTTTGTCTTTTTGAAACCATCCAGCAAGTTTCCCTCCAGCGCTTCTCGCAACACCAATTATTTCATCGACCGCAGTGAAAGATGGAGTACGATACAAGAATCTTTGCCCAACAAGTTTCTGGCGAAAGTCCGCCCACCTTTTGTCCGTGGCTACGACCACGGCAGCTACGTCAAAAAATCGCAAAATCGGGTTCAGGTGAGCTAATCCATACGGAGAGTTGTGTCCACAGAGAAAAATTGTTCGCATTGCGGCCTTTAGAGAGAAGATTGCGGGTGGAGCGACCGGTAGAAGAAGCCGTTCGGTGGGAAAGTCCAAAGGGGAACTAGTGACAGGATCCTGCTCTTACCCGATCTTAAGAGACCGTCCCAAGGACCGAGTTGGACCCTCCTCACGATCTCCGAACAAGCCTTGAGTGCGCCCATCCACAAGGTATTGAGCCTTCCTGGGCAAAGTGGATAACCGACTCGTTACAAATGCCCGTCTGGGCAGAAGGTGAAGGCTGAGAAACTCAGGCGAGCGAACGGAGACAAGGGAAGTTTCATTCGGAATGAAAGAACCTCATCAAACTTCTCAACGCGCCAAATAGAGAAGTTATCTCGGCCGCTCAAGTCTTCCTCGCCAGTACTGTGTACCCCACTGTCTCTTGTGGAGTTGCTCTGAGCCGATCAAGGACCGGAGCTATGATCTGGGTTGTCCACCACAACGGTATCCAGAATAACTTCAAGACACCGCGAGCATAGCGGGCCGTGTGGTAATTTAGCTTCAGCAGCCACGTTTGCCAAAAACCGCTATTCTCGGTGACTTCAATCTGCTCGAAGCCCGCTTCCTTTAAGAGATAGATGAGTCCATATCGCGTGTATCGATAATAATCATGCGGTGCTTCATGCACATGCCATTGGAATGGCACAGTGAGGAAGAGGACTCCGCCGGATTTTAGGATACGAGCGGCTTCGGAAAGAAATGCACTCGGCGTCGGTATGTGTTCCAGCACCTCGGTTGAAATCACTGTGTCTGCGAAGCCGTCTGGAAACGGGAATGGCCCACAAAGGTCACATTCAATATCGACGTGCGCCCCGCTATGAAGACTATTAGGCCAGTCGACTCCAATATATTCGTTGGCTAACACTAAAATATCGATTTTGAACGGAGCTGTACCGCAACCGAGGTCTACGACACGTCCCGTTATAAGGTGCAAATGACGGCGCAACGCTTCATTACAGAGTTGATACGCAAGCCAATTGTGACTCGTACAATCAATAGTGTGCATAGGTGTGAAAAGCACCCTTCTATGTCAAGAGTTGGGGGAAGCCCGAAGCTCATGTATGGCGTCTGATGATGCCTAGCTTAAAGCAGGTACAGGTCAGACTTGTCATACTCAAACATTCCATATACAGAAGCATTTAGAAGGTTGCGGTCAAATCGTGCTCTCAACTATCCAGCGCGAGATTGTTCTTGCTTGCAGATTCCGTTCTAACATCCTCGCTTCCTTCCCGCAAGAATGGAGAGCTCATCGTCAACATCGACATAAGTCGAGATTATGCGCAAATTCACGCGCGGAAAAAGCGACTTATAGAAGTTTGCTCCTCGAAAGAACCAGTACGTCCCGTTCGGACGATTAGATGTGCTCTCCACCAGAAAGAGCAAACCACCAGACTGTAGCGCGTCTTCGAGGGCTTCGGCAGTGGCGCCAACTGCGATGTCCGGTATGCCTCCCAAAACCAAGCAGTCCCAAACCACATCAAACCGGAAGTCATCATGTGGAAGTATGCCGTTGGGTAGGACACGATACGTAACATTGCTGGCCCTAGGAGCCATGTCGATCAGCCTTCGTGAAATGTCCACACCCACCGCAGAACCTTGAACAGCATTTGCAAGGTCCGCCGTGAAGCGCCCGGGCCCGCAACCGAAATCAAGAACGGTTCTTTCATAGCCTTTCAGATGCGCCTTGAAGAGCGGTAAGAGTATTTTCTTCTG
>JBEKZR010000229.1:0-6096 GCA_049509715.1 Occallatibacter sp.
GAGGGTATAGGCTTTACAGGTTGCGAAAAAACACATTCCTGGCAGTAAGAAGCGTCAGGGCACGACTTTACAGCTTACGGAAGAATTCGTTCGGAGTCGCAAGAAGCGTCAGGGCACGACTTTAGTCGTGCCGTAAATGCAACAAAAAAATGCCGGGCTTTAGCCCCTGAGGGTTGCTTTTCCGGCTTTTCACTCACTTCAACCGCACATCCTTCTGGAGGTCACCGAACCCTTTGAAAATCGCCTTGGAGATCACGCCCAACCTCGAGCCCCTCTTCGGGACTCGCGATGAAAACCTCAGGCTTATGGAAGACTCGCTCGGCGTGCGCATCGATCTGCGCTCCGACGCCGTGCATGTGGAAGGACCGGAAGAGGGCGTGGCGCGCGTGCAGCGCATCTTCCAGGACTTCGAGGCGCTGCGCCGCCAGGGCGTCAACCCCCACAACGGCGAGCTGAACGGCCTGCTGCGCCTGGTGGTGGCCGATCCCGCCACCACGCTCCGTTCGCTGGCCGACTCCGGCAAGCAGCGTTCAGCGGGCGTCAAGCGCACCGTCCAGCCGCGCTCCATCAACCAGCGCAAGTACGTCGAGGCCATCGAGAAGAACGATATGGTCTTCGCCGTGGGCCCGGCCGGCACCGGCAAGACATATCTTGCCGTGGCCATGGCCGTCGCCGCCATGAACGCCAAAAAAGTCAGCCGCATCGTCCTGGTCCGGCCGGCGGTCGAGGCCGGCGAACGCCTCGGCTTTTTGCCCGGCACGCTCCAGGACAAGGTGGACCCCTACCTGCGCCCGCTCTACGACGCCCTCTACGACCTGCTCGATCCGGAGAAGGTCGACAAGATGCTGGAGCGCAACGTCATCGAGATCGCGCCCCTGGCCTTCATGCGTGGACGCACGCTGAATGACGCCTTCATCATCATGGACGAGGCGCAGAACACCACCGTCGAGCAGATGAAGATGTTCCTCACCCGCATGGGCGCCAACTCCAAGTCGGTCATCACCGGCGACATCACCCAGATCGACCTGCCCAACCCGCGCAAGTCGGGACTGCTGGACGCGATTAACATTCTCAATGGTGTCGAGGGCATCCAATTCTGCCACTTCGAGGACTGCGACGTGGTACGCCACGCCCTCGTCCAGCGCATCGTCCGCGCCTACGAATCCGCCAAGCCGGTGCAGCAGGAACTCCCCCTGGCTCTCGGCGAGGCCATCGATGTCGGCCCCCAGCCCAGCGAAAGCCGGACAGAAACGCAGCCAGCGCATCCGGCCAAACCGCAATGAAAAAGGAAGAGGAAAGGTAAACAAAAACATGAGGAATTCGACCGCTTTAGTGTTGTTTGCATTCCTCGCGTTTGCCGTGTCAGCTAGCTCGCAAGTTAAATCCGACAAATTTGGCGGGTGGCTCAGGTCCCCATTGAGATAAATGAATCCAATTTGGGTGCCCCAGGTCCGGATTTTCGGACCTGGGATGGACCTCGGTGTATCCTCAACTCCATGACGGAGAGACTCGTTCGTTACCAGCAATGCGGTGATATGCACTTTCTCACTTTTAGTTGCTATCGTCGTCTCCCGTACCTCGCCTCACCTGAAGCAAAGAACCTTTTCGAAGATGCCCTGGAACGAATCCGGAAAAAGTACAGCTTTGTCGTTGCCGGATACGTGGTGATGCCAGAACACGTACATCTCTTAGTGAATGAACCGGGCCAGTCCACACTTGATCAAGCCATCAAGTCAATCAAGCTCTCTGTCACGCTGCGGCGGCGTGAGCGCCCGTTCTGGCAGGCCCGTTACTACGACTTCAACGTCTTTACAGAAGAGAAGCGCGTCGAGAAATTGCGTTATATGCATCGCAATCCAGTGGTCCGCGGTCTGGTCGAGAAGCCGGAGGATTGGCCATGGTCGAGCTTCCGGCATTGCGCTACAGGAATTGAGGGAGCTGTTGAGATCGAGTCGGAGTGGACCGGATGGAGGCGAGAGCACGGAGGCGCACTCCCAGGTCCGAAAATCTGGACCTGGGGCACCCATGTTTGAAGCTGATTAGACTGATAGTTCAAGCTGCCCCATCCTCTCGCGTACTTTGCGAAGGGTGGGAGACCACGAACCCGATGCGCGAAGTGCGCCTGCCGACAGCGCCGCGTCCACAATTCGCACCAGTTCTTGATCCCCCCCGCGGGCAAGTCCATGTCGCCAAGCTGAACCAATCGCGCCGCAATCGCTCCGCGATTGCCCTCAAACCCGATTTCGCGGTACTCTTTTCGCGGAGGCTTCCCCATGCCCGAATCCCGCAGCACCGTTATCCCCGCCCAGCGCTACCGCAACGCCCGCGCCGCCATTGCCTGGCTCTGCCAGGTCATCGGCTTTGAACGCCACGCCGTCCACGAAGGCGAAAATGGAACCATAGCCCACGCCGAGCTCAAGCTGGGCAACGGCATGATCATGCTCGGCTCCGGCAAAGACGACGAGTATGGCCGCGGCTTCAAGCCGCCCAGCGAGTTAGGCGGCATCGAGACCCGCAGCATCTACATCGTCGTCCCCGACGCCGATGCTGTCCACGCCCGCGCGGTGGCCGCCGGAGCCGTTATCGTCCGTCCACTTCAGGACACTCCCTACGGCAGCCGCGAGTTCAGCCTGAAAGATCCCGAAGGCCACTCCTGGAGCGTGGGCACCTATGACCCGTGGGCCAAGCACGAATAGGGCTTCTGCAATCGGGCCTCGTGACTGCTCAGAAACGCAACAAGCCACCCCTGTGGACGGCTCACAACGTTTGCTGACTGCGCAGACCTTCAGCCAATCTCCCTGTCCCAGCTTTCCAGCGTGCGCTTGAACTCGACCATGAACTTGCAGGCGTCCGCGCCGTCGATGATGCGGTGATCGAAGCCCAGGCAGAAGTGCTGCATCGACCGGATGGCGATGGTGTCGTTGCCTTCGGCGTCGGTCAGCACCACCGCCTCCTTCTTCAGCCCGCTGATGCCCAGGATGGCCGACTCCGGCTGGTTGATGATGGGCGTGCTGAACTCGTCGCCGAAGATGCCGGAGTTGGTGAGGGTGAAGGTGGACCCAGAGACTTCTTCCGGCATCAATTTCTTGGTGCGGGCGCGGCTGGCCAGGTCGGCGATGGCCCGCGCCAGTCCCACAAAGCTCAGACCCTCCGCCTCCCTGACCACCGGCACAATCAGCCCCCACTCCAGCGCCACGGCAATCCCCAGGTTGATGTGCTCGTGGTACCGGATGGAGTTGTTTGACCCATCCGGCCCTTTCTCCATTGCCGCGTTCACAATCGGAAATTCCCTGAGCGCCTCCACCACCGCCGTGGCGATGAACGGCATGTAGGTGAGCTTGACGCCGTGGCGCTGCTCGAACCCGGCCTTGTCGCGCTGGCGGATGCGGACGACGCGGGTCATATCCACCTTGTAGACGGTATGCACGTGGGGGCTGATCTGCACGCTCTCCACCATGCGCTGGGCAATGATGGCCCGCATCTTTGTCAGCGGCGCCAAATGGCCGGGAAGCGATGAGGCGGCCGGTCGAGTGGGCGCCTCGCCGCCGGGTCCATGCTCGCCCAGGTGGCGCAGCACATCTTCTTTCGTAATGCGCCCCTCCGAGCCGGTACCGGCTATCTGGGCCAGATCGAGGTTGTTGTCCTCGGCCATGCGCCGCACCAGCGGCGAGGAGCGGCGCCGCGCCTCTGAATCAGATTTTGAGGCAGAGGCGGAAAAACTTTCTTCCGGGGCTAAAGCGCGCTTTAATTCGGATGGCTCAATGCGGGGGCTGAAACCCCCTTCTTCCATCCCAGCGACAAGGACCCGTCCCTTCACCCCAACGAGCAAAAATCGCTCGTCGGGGACCCCGAGTCGCTGGGGACCCCGGCCACCCTCCGGATCGAGTTTTTCCGCGGAGGGGTCTGCCGTCGCTAAAGACGCCGCGTCGCCGATCACGGCGACCACCGTATTGACCCCCACGGTTGCCCCTTCAGCCACCTTGAGCTCGATGAGCACGCCGGCCGCGGGCGAGGGAATCTCAGCGTCCACCTTGTCCGTAGAGATTTCAAACAGCGGCTCATCCTTCTCGACCGTGTCGCCGGCCTTCTTGAGCCATTTGGTAATGGTGCCCTCAACGATCGACTCGCCCATCTGGGGCATAACCACATCAGTTGGCATGGATCTCTCTCCGCGATTGGGGACTTCAACTGCGCGTCCGGTTCAGCCGGATTTCCGGATTATAAATTGCGGCCCATGCGCCGGCCGAACCCAAAGCGCCCTATCGGCTGGCCGGATTCTTCCCCCTCCATAATGCCCCGTGCCCCATCCTTGCACTTGTTTCCGGCGCCAGGGTGGGAAACTGCAATACTGGACCAGCTCCGTCCATTACGCGCGAAGCGGCCCCTCTGCGCCGCCTCTCAGCCGCTCGACCTCGGTTGGAACCTGCATCGGCGTGTCTTCAGCCGGAAATTGCGGCTGTGTTGCCTCCGCCTGGGCCCGCAACGCCGCCAGGCTCTCCACCGCCAGCACCTGCTGGCCGAAAATCACCCCGAACTGCCGCGCCGCCTGGTACGCCACAGCCTCCAGCGCAGGCAAGTCCCCCGGCCGTGCAATTCCGCAATCCAAAGCAAGCTCCCGCTCCAGGCTGGTCACCGGGTGATCGGGAATGCCGCAAGGAACGATCAGCTCAAAGTCGCGCAGGTCGGTCGTCACGTTGAAGGCGAAGCCATGCGACGTAATTCCCCGCGAAACGTGGATGCCGATCGCAGCGATCTTCCTCTCCGGCCTTGCGGCGGCCGTTTGCGCCCCACTGCTCTCATCCAAAGCTCCGCCGCCCGCAGGGCACCAGACGCCGGTCAGCCCGGCAATCCGCCCGGCGCGCACCCCAAATTCGCCGCACAGGCGAATCAGCGCCTCTTCCATCCCGCGCACAAAGTCCACCGGCCCCATCCGCCCGCCGTTCGGGTTGCGCAGGGTGCGCAGGTCGAAGATTGGGTACCCGACCAACTGGCCCGGCCCGTGATAA
Source organism: Occallatibacter sp. (assembly GCA_049509715.1). GTDB lineage: Bacteria > Acidobacteriota > Terriglobia > Terriglobales > Acidobacteriaceae > Telmatobacter. The sequence continues at coordinate 5,007 of JBEKZR010000229.1, forward strand.
GTTACATCGCCACCGCGGTTGATCTCGTGCAAAGTCACGCCCCGCCGCGCCAGCAGCTCGTCGGAGGCCAGGATATTCGAGCGGTGAGCATTGCGCCCCAGCGTCAGCACCGGCGGATGCTCCAGCAGCAGCAGCACATTCGGGACCCGGCCCTCGGCGAGCAGCCCCGCAATCTCCGCCTGCAAGCGCAGCCCCTCGTCGTAAGCCACCCTCCCGAGATAGAGGTACTGAATCATCGTCGTCTTCGATTGTAGCGAGCAGGATGCCGCATGAGCCACGCAGGCTCAATCCTCAACGCGCTGCTTGAAAAGCCCAGCAAACGCAGAGCGCGCCCGATACGCCACCAGTATCCAAAGAATCGTCGCCAGTGCACCCAATGCCACGCCTTTCGGCTGCATCAGGATGTGAAAGAGAAGGATGTTGACGAGCACCGGAGCGAGCAGAACGAGGGCCAGTGGCACATATCGGTTCACGAGGAAGAGAATCCCCGACACGACCATGATCAGTCCCACGACGCTCATGTAGTGCGTGGCTACCAACAGAGCTGCGAACTCGCCGGCCGTTCCCGGGGGCATCTGCCCCATGGGGATGAAATGAAGGAAATCATTGAGGCCGAAGATCAGAAACATCAGTCCCAGCAGCAGACGAGCGATCATCGATGCAATCTTCATGCGCTTCTCCTTGAATTGAGATAAATCCGGGGATCAATCGGTCGGGAGCCGGTCAAGGCTCTTCGGAGGGGGGATACTCTCTCCGCAGCCAATGGATGGTCACGCATCGCCAGTCGATTCAAATGATTCGTCCGCCGGCAGTTGATGTTCGCGGTAAACTAGAACCTGGCAGGAGGACCGGGCGGTCGCTGCCGGGGGTCCGCCACGGCGGATCGCCGGGGGAGGAAAGTCCGAACTCCGCAGGGCAGTGTGCCGGATAACGTCCGGGACGTGGGCCTCAAAACCCATGGACGGCCAGTGCCACAGAAAAGATACCGCCTCGGCTACCCCTCTTTCGGGAGGGCTTCCGGAATGGCTCGACAGGTTCGCCTGGACGGCCAGTCCCGCCGGGGTAAGGGTGAAATGGTGCGGTAAGAGCG